>DATDDB010000001.1:0-17296 GCA_036524005.1 Gallionellaceae bacterium
CAGGCAACTTAACAATGGGGGTTGTTATGGCGATTACCGACTGGCCCGAGGGCGAGCGACCGCGCGAGAAACTGCTCCAGCGCGGCGCGTCTTCTCTTTCCGATGCCGAACTGCTGGCGATTTTCCTGCGCACCGGTGTGGTGGGCAAGAGCGCGGTGGATCTGGCGCGCGAGCTGATTACCCGCTTCGGCAACCTGACCCAGCTATTCGCCGCCAGTGAGCCGGATTTTTGCGCCATGCACGGCATGGGTCAGGCGAAATACGTGCAGTTGCAGGCGGTGCTGGAGATGGCGCGGCGCGCGCTGCATGAGGAGATGAAAACCGGCGATGCGCTGAACTCGCCGCATTCGGTGCGCGATTACCTGCGCTTGCTGCTACGCGGGCGCATGCAGGAGGTGTTCATGGGGATATTCCTCGATGCACAGCACCGCGTGATTGCCAGTGAGGAGCTGTTTCACGGCACGCTGACGCAGACCAGCGTGTACCCGCGCGAGGTGGTGAAGCGTGCGCTGCACCACAATGCTGCGGCGATGATTTTTGCGCACAACCACCCTTCCGGCGTGACCGAACCCAGCCATGCGGACAAGCTGTTGACCAATACGCTGATTCAGTCGCTGGCGCTGGTTGAGGTGAAGGTGCTGGATCACTTCATCGTGGCGGGCACGGGATGCCTGTCTTTTGCCGAGAACGGGCTCATATAAAAAATCCCGCCCCGGGCTGATGCAGCCACGGGCGGGACTTTATCAAGCCTTGCTGGTATTACATCGCTTTGTGGGAACCGTCGCAGAATGCGCCGTTCTTCGATTCGCGGCAGCCGCACAGGTACTTGGTTTCCTTTTCGGTGACGGTCACCTTGGTCGGCACGAACTCGGTGCCCTTGTGCGCGCCATTGCAGAACGGCTGATTGGTGGACTTCCCGCAGGTGCAGTAATAGTGGTCACCCGGCTGGAGTTCGATGGCGTACGGGCTTTTCTGGGTGCAAATGCCTTTGCTCATTTAGTACTTTCCTCTTCGTAGTTAATAAATTCCCGGAAACATTCCCGGGGTAACACAGCAACATTCATCAATCCTGCGGCTTGAACACGCCGCCCAGCCGCTTCAGTACATGCTGCGTTTGCTGCAATTCTTCCGCGCCCAGCCCGGCGAAGGCTGCGCCGATGTAGGCCAGGTGCGCGGGAAACACTTCGGCAAACACGGCCTCGCCTTTAGGAGTGAGCTGCACCACTTGGCAGCGCCCATCGCTGGGCAGGGCCATGCGCCTGACCAGCTTCTTTTCCTCCAGCCTGTCCACCACCCCGGTCAGCGTGCCCTTGGTGATCAGGGTTTTCTCGCCCAGTTCCTTGAAGGTCATGCCCTGGGTGTTACCCAGCGTGGCGATGATGTCGAACTGCGGCGTGGTCAGCCCCATTCTGCGCACATGCCGCGATGAGTAGGACTCGAAAGCCTGGTAGCAGCGCACCAATTCGCGGATAGCTGGCAGAAAGGCAGCGGGTTTCATGGAGGCGGCAAGTATATATAGTCCTAACGAGGACAAAATAATAGTTCTAATGCGTACTAATTGTCAAACCCGCTTGACGGCCGGGGTTGCGCTCGCGTAAAAACCCTATTTCCTACAGCCCGAAGTCAGGTTCCGATGCGCGCCCTGTACGTAATTATCCTGCTGCTCTGTGCCGGCTGCAGCCAGAACAACTTGCTCACGCGGCAGGATTACCAGAAAAGCCGCGAGGCATTTGCCCGGGGCGATACTGAAAAGGCATTGCTGGACTTTCCGGGCAGACGCGAAAACGGCGACTTCATTACCACGATGGAGAAGGGGTATTTGTCCCTGCTCCAGGGCAAGCCGCAAATCGACAAGCTGCAAAAGCAGGCCGCTTGGCAGGAAAACCAGGTGCGCTTCCATGTCTCGCGCGAGGCGCGGACATTCTTCTATGTACGCACCCCGGAGGACTATTACCCCTCCGAGCATGAAGTGATCTGGCTGCATTTCCTGCTGGGCTGGGGCTATGCACAGCAAGGCAAATATACCGATGCCTGCGTGGAGGCGCGTATAGCCAGCGACCTGCTGACGCTGCCGTGGAGCCCCTCGGGGCATTTCGACGATTCGACCATGCGTTTATTTCTGGCCGGCTTGTGGAGCATGTGCGGCCAGTGGCGCGAGGCCCAGGTAGATTTCCGCGCTGCGTGGATGATGGACAACAGCCTCGCCTGGGCCAAGGAAGTTGCCGACCGGGACAAACCCCCGGCACAGCTGTTCATCGTGCTGGGCGGGCCGGGGCCGGAGGTGGTGTGGGATCCTGAATTCAAGCTCAATCCCCTGCGTTCCGGACGGCGCGTGAGCTTCCGGCTGCAGGGACGCAAAAGCACGCTCTTCATGGCGGACCAGAACGGCAAGATCATTGCCACCCACCTTACGCCCGATGCCGGCAAGTGGTATGCGCGTCACCTGGTGCGTGAAAGCGAACTGGATGAGATCATCCAGGATTCGGCTTATGGCGGAAAGGCGGCTGCCAGCGGCATATATGCAGGGGGCTGGATAGTTGCCTCGACAGGCGCGGGAGTTCTCGTGGCCGTGGGCGGCTCAGCGCTGAGTGTAGGCTTAATGTATGCGTATGCCCAATCGGGAGGCGTAGATGCCAGAGTGTATCTTGGTGGACTCGCTCTCATACCGCTCAGCATCCTCAAAGGAATCGAAATTGCACAGACCGGGTACCAAGAAAGTACCGCCAATCTGCATAAGGATCTTGACCCCAGTCCGAGTTATCGTTTCGTACGCTATCTCCCTGAATATATGTGGATTGGATGGAGCGACCAGCCAGCGGCCTTCCCCGTAAAAGTAAGCACTCCCTACGCATCTGCCATAATTGAGCAGCCCCAGGTCGTGAACGGCATTGCGGTATCCATAGCCCATTTGCCCGATAGCCGCTCAACGTCCTGCACCTATAATATGAACAACAATTCGTACACGCTGGTGACCGAACCGGATGCGAATGGAAACTGTTCCAAAAACCCCGATTGGTGAGCGCCGCGCACGGGATTTGCCAGCCCAAACACGGCAGTTGAACACGCGCCCGGTTTAGGGTAGAATCTCGCCTCTTTTGAAAACTGGTTGGAGTAAGTGCCATGGCACGAGTCTGTCAAGTAACGGGTAAACGCCCAATGGTGGGAAACAACGTCTCCCACGCGAACAACAAAACCAAGCGCCGGTTCCTGCCTAACCTGCAGCGCCGCCGTTTCTGGGTGGAAAGCGAAAACCGCTGGGTTTCCCTGCGCCTGACCAATGCCGCCCTGCGCACCATCGACAAGAACGGTATCGATGCAGTGCTGTTCGAAATGCGCGCCCGTGGCGAGAAGGTTTAAGGAGATAAATCATGGCTAAAGGCGCACGCGAAAAAATCAAGCTGGAATCCACTGCCGGAACCGGGCACTTCTACACCACGAGCAAAAACAAGCGCACCACGCCTGAAAAGCTCGAATTCATGAAGTTCGACCCCGTTGCCCGCAAGCATGTGGCATACAAAGAAACCAAGCTGAAGTAATCTGGTTTCACAGGACGTTAAAAAGCCCGCACCATGCGGGCTTTTTTATTTGCAAAGGTGAAACATCAGGCGCTGCAGTGCCAGATGAAGCGCAGCCCTACTTGTTCACGGTGTTCTTGCGCCCATACACCCCGACCAGCACCTCGCCCAATATGGCGCCCAGGTTTGCCGACTCCACCGCCAGGATCACGCACAATGCCCAGTAGTGAAGGTGCAGGTTGAGGGAGAAATCCGCGTTCGGATCCTTGGAGTAATAGCTGAAATACAAATACAAGTAGCTCAGGGCGCGCACGAATAGCGGCGGAAGGATGGCCAGCCACTTGGCGTGCTTGCCGAATATTTTCGCCACCAGCAAGCCCACCATGAACGGCACCAGGAATATGTCTGCCGCCCAGCCTATGGTAAACGTCTCGATTCCACGGAATATTTCGATCCTGCCGCCAGTCAGCCAATCGCCCAAAAAGTTGAAAGCCATCCCGGCCAGCACGGCCGTTATTCCCAGCCCCCATCTGTTGCTCACTTTCCCCTCCTCAGAGACCATGGTTTAGTTGTTCAGCGCACACGCAGCAGGCATCTCATGTTATTTGCGCTCCATCACCGCTGCAAAGAACCCATCCGTACCGTGCAGTTGCGGCGAGAGTTGCAGGCATTCCCCGGTATCAAGCTGTATGAGTTGCTGGGCGAGTATTTCATTCGCCGGACGCAGCGTGAAATCGGGGTGCGCAGCCAGGAACGCATCCACGATGTTCCGATTTTCCTGCGGCAACAGGCTGCAGGTGGCATAAACCAGCCTGCCGCCGGGCTTGAGCAATTTGCTGGCGGCAGCGAGGATGCTGGCCTGTTTTTGCGTCAGTTCCTCCACGCTCTGCGGCGACTGGCGGAATTTCAGGTCCGGATTGCGGCGCAGGGTGCCCATGCCGCTGCAGGGGGCATCCACCAGCACCCGGTCGATTTTCCCGGCAAGGCGCTTGATCTTCTGGTCGTTCTCGTGCGCGATGAGCTGCGGGTGCAGGTTGGACAGGCCAGAGCGCTTGAGGCGCAATTTGAGGTTGGCCAGACGCTTCTCGGAAATATCAAATGCATACAGCCGCCCCTGGGAATTCATCATTGCGCCGAGCAGCAGCGTCTTGCCGCCCGCGCCCGCGCAAAAATCCACCACCATGTCATTGCGTTTGGGAGCGAGCAAAAAGCCGAGCAGCTGGCTGCCTTCATCCTGCACCTCCACCTTGCCGCTGAGAAACAGCGCGTGTTTATTGAGCGCAGGCTTGCCGCGCAGGCGGATGCCAATGGGCGAGTATGGCGTGGCCGTAACCTCCATGCCCTCAGCCTTGAGCTGTTCCAGAACTTCGTTGCGCGAGGAAAGGAAGGTGTTGACGCGCAAATCCAGCGGAGCGGGATTTTGCATGGAGCGGCCCAGCGCAAGCACCTCGGCGTCGGTCATGCTGCCGCGCAATTTTTCGATGACCCACTCGGGCAATTCCGCCTGCATGGGCAGCGGCAATGTATCCAGCGCGATGCCCTTCACCGTGCCCAGCCAGCCGGCTTCGTCTTTTTTCAGCACAGGCTCCAGTTCGCGCAGGTTGTAACCGCCGAACCGCACCCAGAAAGCCAGCGCCATGCGGCGCGGGGTGGCGTGCGCCGAGGGGGTGGGCTGGCACGCATGTTCCAGAAACAGGCGGTGGCGCAGTATGCCGAATGCAGTTTCCGAAACCAGCGCCCGCTCGCGCGAACCGATGCGCTCCTGCTGGAAGAAGTGGCGCAAGGCCGCATCCGCCGGCTGTTTCAGCGGCAGAATGGCGCGCAGCGCCTGGATGACAAGTTCAAGGTTGTATTCGGTGATGTGCATGGAGTCGTCTATTTTACTTGTTGATCGTCGGACACGCGTATTTCCTTGATGATCCATTCTTCGGAAATTTTACCGTCGGCTCCCGTCTTCAGGAACCTGACCGGCAGCAGGTGGTAGTCGCTTGCCAGCCATACATCGAACCAGGGCTCGCCCGGCGCGTGCAGCTGGTTGATATGCAGGGCCTGCAGACTCCCCATGGGCGCTGCAATTTCTTCCAGCATGCCCACTTCGACCACGATGTTCTTCAGCTGCTGCCCGTCGGTGATGACCAGGCGGAGTTTTTCGGTATGCAGCTGGTATTGCGAAAGCTGGTACAGCAGGCTGAGCGTATCCTGCGTTCCGGCCGGCATCTGGCTTCCCGTTCCATCGGCAAAGCGCAGCTGTTTGGCATTCCAGTCAAAGGCTGCTTCGTAACGATGGTGCTCGCCCCTGTCATCGGTCGATTCTTCCATGAAGCTTTCCGGGGACAGGTCGCCGTTCGCCAGCAGCGCACCGCGGCTGATCTGGGTCAGCTGGGTTTTGTTGAACCAGCTGGCAAGGCCGGCCTTGTCCAGTTCAGCCTGCAGGGTGTAGCGCCCCTCCTTGATGTCCAGTTCCTGAAATATATCGCCGATGGAAAAACCGCTACCGCCCAGATAGACGGCGAATCGCAGCTGCACATGCAGCGGCAAGGGAGAAATGCCGCCCTTGCTCCGGTTTGGATCGATGTCCGGTGCTGCAGCTGCCTGCTCGGCGGCCACTGGAGCAGTGAGCGGCACCGCAGAAACTGCGGGCGCGGGCGCTGCCGCGACGCTGCTGGCGATGTCTTGTACCACGCTGATCTGGGCCATCGCCGATGGCGCTGTTGCAGGCCTGGGCTTCCTGGGTTTGGGAGCGGCTGGCTTGGGCGGTGCAACGGGGGCCGCCCTGGCCGGCGCGCCGCCCGCGGTGGCCAGCCGCCCAGGGGATGGCTCCATCCTGACCGTCAGCACGGAAGAATGCGCATGAATGCGCGGCAGCGAGATGCCGGGCAGCCACAGGAATACGGCATGCAATAACATGGAGAACGCCAGGGCCAAAGCCACCCGGCGGTCGAAAGATTGGAAATGGGCCTTCACGGGGTGAAAACTATCGCGGTCAGGGCCTGCGTGAATTTGCCGCCATCCGGCTCGGTGATTACCAGCTTGTATGGAAAATTATAATGATCGACGGCAACCCAAATTTCCGTGCGGCTGGCATTCTTTTCGGGCGGGGTGACTAGATACGCCGCCTTGAACGTGCCAAGCGGGACGGTTACGCTCTGGTCGTGCGCAATGTTGTAGGTATAGTCGTCCACCTTGCTGCCGTTGGTCATGTAAAACCTCAGCACATGCATTTCGCGCAGCGGCAGGAACATCAACTGGTACATCGCGCTCAGCCTGTCCTGTGTGCCGGCGGGCAGCGGCAGTGTGCGCTGCCCCGCCTTGTCACTGAGGGTGATCTGGCGTTTCTCCCAATTCAAATCGGCGCGCGCATTGCGGTCCTCATCCACTTTGCGCTTGCTGGTATAAGTGGCCGGACGCAACCCTTGTGCGGTAACCCCCCCCGAACTGTTTACCCATATGGTTTCCGGCTTGAGGATGGTAAGCGGCCATACCGCGTGGCTGACGCTCTCCAAAGTGTAACGGTCTTGCTGGCGGACAAAAGTTTCGGTCATGGTGGCGACCTTGACGCCGCCCTTGAGCACATCGTAATGCGCTTCGATTCTGCTTGGCGTGGCAGCCAGAAGCGGGTTGCTCAGGCACGACAGCATGCAGGCAAGCAGTATGCGATACATTACTCGAGTCCGGGTGAAATCAGGGCTGGCCCGGGCTGCTCCAGCAGGCTGGAACTGATCCTGCCATCCGCGCCCAGCGCAACGCGCCCTGTGCATAGCCAATGGATCGCTTGCGGGTAGATGCGGTGCTCTTCGCGCAACACGCGCTCGTTCAGCGTCTCGGGCGTATCATCCCTGAGCACCGGCACGGCAGCCTGGATGATGATCGGGCCATGATCCAGATCGCTGGTGACGAAGTGCACCGTGCAGCCATGAATTTTCACGCCGTCCTGCAGTGCGCGCTGGTGCGTGTCCAGGCCGCCGTATGCAGGCAGCAGGGAAGGATGGATGTTGATCAAGCGCCTGTGGTAGCGCTCCACGAATTCCGGCGTGAGAATGCGCATGAATCCTGCCAGCACCAGCAGATCCGGCCGGTAAGCGTCGATTGCTTCCGCCAGCGCGGCATCGAAGGCGGAACGAGTGGGATATTTGCGGTGCTCGATCACCACAGCCGGAATGTCATGTTCGCGCGCAATATCCAGCCCTTTGGCGTCAGCCCGGTTGCTGATGACCGCCGCGATGCGGCATGGCAGGCGCGCCTGCAGGATGGATTGCAGATTGCTCCCGCGCCCGGAAATCAGGACGACCACCGTTTTATCCGGCTGGTCAGCCCCCTCCGGGCCGGCAGACGCGTCAGCGGACCTGTGTCTGCGCCTCATCGCCCTGCCGCGCCCTGATTTCGCCGATGGCCCATACCGTTTCGCCGGATGCTTCGAGTTGTTTGCGTGCGGCCTCCGCATCGGCGCGGGCTACGACCACCACCATGCCGATGCCGCAATTGAAGGTACGGTACATTTCCTGTTGCTCGACATTGCCCATGGTGCGCAGCCAGTCGAACAGCTTGGGCGTGCGCCAGGTTTTCCCGTCCAGTTGGGCGACCGTATTCTCCGGCAGCACACGCGGGATGTTTTCCAGCAGGCCGCCGCCGGTGATATGGGCCATGCCTTTCACTTTGATCTGCTGCATCAGCGCCAGCAAGGGCTTCACGTAGATGCGGGTGGGCGCCATGATGCAGTCGGCCAGGGTACGCGCACCGTCGAATGGGGCATTCAGGTCGGGCTGGCTGCGCTCGATGATTTTGCGCACCAGCGAGTAGCCGTTGGAATGCGCACCATTGGATGCCAGGCCCAGCACCACGTCGCCCGGCTGGATGTCTCGCCCGGTGATGATTTGGGCCTTTTCCACCACGCCCACGGCAAAACCGGCCAGGTCGTACTCTCCCACCGGATACATGCCCGGCATTTCCGCGGTTTCGCCACCGATCAGGGCGCAGCCTGCTTGTTCGCAGCCTAGGGCAATTCCCTTGATCACTTCGGTGGCGGCATCCACGTTCAGCTTGCCACAAGCAAAATAATCCAGGAAAAACAATGGCTCGGCGCCTTGCACCAGGATGTCGTTCACGCTCATCGCCACCAAGTCTATGCCCACGCTATCGTGACGGTTCAGTTCAAACGCCAGCTTCAGCTTGGTGCCCACGCCATCCGTGCCGGACACCAGCACCGGTTCGCGGTATTTTTTGGAAATCTCCACCAATGCGCCAAAGCCGCCGATGCCGCCCAGCACTTCGGGGCGCATGGTGCGCTTGGCAAAAGGCTTGATGTTCTCGACCAGGCGGTCGCCTGCGTCTATATCCACTCCGGCATCGCGGTAGGAAAGGGGGTTTTTCTGGCTCAAGTTGAGTTCTCGCTTTCTTCGGGATAAAGTGCCGGAAGTTCTGTAGTACCGGAGCTTATATTGAAATTCAACAAGGGCGGATTTTACCTCAAATGACCCAGGAACGTTCTGCTGTACTGCAAGGACTGGTCGGCGCGGCGCTATTGGCATGGCTGACCTATTTGCTCAGGCCCATCCTCACCCCGTTTGTGGCGGCCGCCATCCTGGCCTACCTGTGTGCGCCGCTGGCGAACTGGCTGAGCGCCCGCACGCCGCGCGCGGTGGCCGCATTGACCGTGATGCTGCTGCTTTTCGGGGCGATCGTTTCGTTCATGCTGCTGCTGGTGCCGGTGGTGCAGCGTGAAGTGGCAATGTTCACGGCGCGACTGCCGGTGCTGGTCGAGAGCCTGCGCATCAGGCTCATACCCATTCTGCAGCAATATATGCCGCTCGTCGCCCAGTGGGATGGAGAAGCCTTGCGGAATATGCTGACCCTGCAATGGCAGCAAAGCGCGGGCAATGTGGCGGACAAAATGCTTCCCTGGCTGGGCGGCGGCAGTGCGGCCCTGCTCAACCTGCTGATGAACGTGGTGCTGCTGCCGGTAGTGCTGTTCTACCTGCTGCGCGACTGGCCGGTGATACTGGAGCGCATCGAGGAACTGGTGCCGCACCGCTGGAACAGGCTGGTATCCCAGCTGGCAACGGAGGCCGATGCCGTGCTGTCCGAGTTCCTGCGCGGCCAGATCGTCGTCATGCTGGTGATGAGCGCGTTCTACATGGTCGGATTGTGGATTGCCGGACTGCAGTTTTCCCTGCCGATCGGGCTGATTGCCGGCTTGCTGGTATTCATCCCCTATGTCGGCATGATCACCGGGCTGGTGCTGGCGACGATAGCCGCCGCCACTCAATTCACCTCATTCGGCAGCATGCTGCTGGTGTGGGCGGTATTCGGCGCCGGGCAGTTGCTGGAGGGCATGGTGATCACCCCCAGACTGGTGGGCGAACGCATAGGCCTGCACCCGCTGGCGGTAATATTTGCGCTGCTCGCATTCGGGCAAATGTTCGGTTTCTTCGGCGTATTGCTGGCACTGCCGGTATCAGCGGTCCTGCTGGTAGGATTGCGCCATGCAAGAAACCATTACTTATCCAGCCCTCTGTACCGCGAATGACCCAATTATTGCTCGACATCAGCCCCGCCTGGACGCCCACGCTGGAGAATTTCGTGGCGGGGCGAAATGTCGAATTGCTTTCCGCGCTGCGCCATGCCCTGTCAGGCGCTGCCAGTGAACGCTGCTTCTACCTGTGGGGCGAGTCCGGCAGCGGCAAGAGCCACTTGCTCCAGGCTGCGGTACGTCAGGCGAAGTCCATGGGGCTATCCGCGCAGTATGCCAGGGCAGAGGTGCCGGATGGCGCGCAGGCCGTGGCAGTGGATGATGTCGAGTCGCTCGACGATGCAGGGCAGATTGCCCTCTTCGCGCTGTACAACCGCCAGCGCGAAAACGGCGGCATGCTGCTGGTGAGCGGCACTGCGGCCCCCGCGCATTTGAAGCTGCGCGATGATTTGCGCACCCGGCTCGGCTGGGGGTTGGTATATCAGGTTCAACCGCTGAATGATGCGGAAAAATCCCAGGCGCTGGAAAACCACGCGCGCGCTCGCGGCTTCGAGCTGCCGCCCGAGGTGGTGCAATACCTGCTGCGCCATGGACGGCGTGACCTGCCCTCGCTGCTCGCAGTGCTGGATGCACTGGATGCGCAATGTCTGCGCCTGAAGCGCAGCGCATCCGTGCCGCTGCTGAAAGAGGTGATGCGGATCGAGTAATAGGGCCTATCCCGGGATGGATGGTTTCGGTCAATTCTGCGACAATCCGCCTCGGCTTCAGAAGCACAACCATTTGGGTATAAAAGTAATTTATGCGTTTCTTTAAGGAGTTAGCAATGAGAAAGTCTGCTTTGTTGTCTGCCATGCTGGCGCTGCCTTTGGCAGCTTTGGCTGTTTCTGCCCAGGCGGGAAATGCCGTCGCCGATGTCGATGTGCACGCGTCCACTTTGGGCGCGGGGCTGGGCGTCGCCTTCCCGGTGGGCGATTCGGTTGCCGCACGTGTGGGCTTTAACCAGTTCAACCTGAACTTCAACACAACAACCACCTCTGCCACCAGCACAATCAACTATACCGGCCACCTGAAACTTTCGACTATCGAACTGCTGGCAGACTGGCACCCCTTCAATGGCCTGACCCATCTGACCGCTGGCGTGATGGTCAACAACAATAAGCTTGATGCGACCGGTGTCGACCAAGTCACCGGCGGAACGGTCAATAGCACGGTCGCCTTCAGGAAAGTGGCACCTTACCTTGGCTTCGGCTGGAGCGGACGCGCAAGCAAAACCGGCTGGTCGTTCAAGTCCGACATCGGCGTGCTGTTCCAGGGGGCGCCCAATGCTGCACTGACCAGCAACAACCCGACCCTCAACGCGAACCTCCCCGCCGAACAGGCGGTGCTGAACGACAAGCTGAAAAACTTCAAATACTACCCGGTCGTTTCCATCGGGATCGGATACGCCTTCTAGCACCGCTACGGCTTTGTTGTTGCCAAGAAAGCACTGGGCCTGCAGGTATAATGCAGGCCCGTTTTTTAGGATGGAGTGGTATCGTGAAACTGGCTTTATTCGACCTGGATAACACCCTGTTGACCGGCGACAGCGATTTCGAGTGGGCGCAGTTCCTCATCGAACTCGGGGTGATAGACCGCGAACTGTACGAGGCCAAAAACCAGCATTTCTACGATCAATACAAGGCAGGCACGCTGGATATACACGAATTCCTCGATTTCCAGCTGAAGCCTCTGTCCCGTCATGCCCGCCGCGTGCTGGACGGATGGCACGAGGAATTCATGCGCAGCAAGGTGCGCGGCATGATGGGCAAGCCCGCCCAGGACCTGGTCAACCAGCACCGTGCGGCAGGCGAAATATGCGTCATCATCACAGCCACCAACAGCTTTGTCACTGCGCCGATCGCACATGCATTCGGCGTGGAGCACTTGATCGCCACCGAACCGGAGCAAATCAACGGTGAATTCACCGGGCGCGTGGCGGGCACACCCAGTTTTCGCGAGGGCAAGATCACGCGCCTGGAAAACTGGATGGGCGAACGCGGCTGGAATTGGGACAGCTTCAGCGACACCACTTTCTACAGCGATTCACAGAACGACTTGCCGTTGCTGAGCAAGGTCAAGCATCCGGTGGCGGTGGACCCGGACGCCACGTTGCGCGCCCATGCCGTACAACACGGCTGGCACATTATCAGCCTGCGCTGATTACGCTGAAAGAGGTGTCTGCATGAAACCTGTTCTGTGCATTCTGTTATTGCTTCCCGGCCTTTCATGGGCTGCAACCTATAAATGCGTGGACCAGGAGGGCAAGGTCACCTACAGCTCCAAGCCCTGCGGCAAGAATGCTCAGGAGATGCATTTTCGTGACGACCATGTCCCCGCCGAGAGCAAGCTGCAGGTGCACATGGACGCAAGCCGCAGTTACCGCACCTCCGGCACGGTAAACGGCCGGTCCGTCACCTTCGTGATCGACACCGGCGCATCCAGGACATCCATCTCGCAGTCGGTGGCCGAGGCAGCCGGAATCAAGGAATGTCTCGCCGCAAGCGTCACCGCAACCGCAGGCGGATTGGTGCGCTCCTGCATTGCCACCGTATCGGAAATCACCTTCGGCACTTTCCATGTCCGCAACCTGCAGGTCATGGTCATGCCTAACATGCCGGTCGATGCATTGCTGGGCATGGATGTGCTTGGACGCATGAAGATCCAGCAGGAATTCGAGGTGTTGTCCATCTCCAGCCAGTGAGCCCGCTGCCTGCCGGTGCCGCTCTTCCCTGGCTCAGCTCCGGCTCATTCCGCATCGCGGGAAACGAGCCTCCTTAATCCGGCCTTCAGCTCAAAGTACAGGGTGCGTATGCTCTGCCTGACGCGCTGGTAGGCTTGCCAACGATCGAGAAAGGCGTGGATGCGGTTGCGGTAATACATGACCCACTCATACAGGCGCTCGAACCATCCCAGCTGCATGAGCGCGGGGCGGGTGAGGTTGAAGATGCGCGAAAACAAGGCAAAGCCGGCAATCTTGGCAAAAATGAACACCCCGCTGCCTATCATCCAGTGCCCGGTGGCGATGGCATGCAGGCCGAGCAGCTTGGCCGGCAGGAAAATGGCGCTGGGCAAAATGAAGGCCAGGAATGCCCAGCGCGGCGGCAGGCCGGCGATGTGTTTTTCCACGGCATGCACGGCGCGAACCGCTCCCAGCCGGGCCATGAATCGGGCGGTCCAGTCCCAGATAAATTCCTCGATCAGGAACACGGCGGCGGCCAGCCACACGAAGGGGGCTAACAGGTAATGCTTCAGCTTTTGCAGTGCGGGCTTCATGCGGCTCCCTGAAAAGTTGTGCAACGCGGGATTCTATCTCACGGTTCGATTTTTGGCTCAGGTTCGATTTCTGGCTCACGGTTCGATTTCGGGGTAGCCCGAATGTTCCTCACGCAGGATTACCACCGGGCAAAATCGGGCAGGGAACCCCCTTCCCTGGCTGCACCACAGCACAGGGAACGGCCTGCCGCGACAGTGTATAATCCGCACTTAAAGTTGGTTTTCCCGTTGGCAATGATAAAAAAACTGTTCAAACGCGTATTCGGCAAAAAGGGTGGCCGCAGCGCGCCCGGCGACTGCCGGGTAATTCCATTTTCCGAGCATCGCGTAAGCCGCGACGGCATCAGCTATGGCGCGCGCAGGGTGACCGAAGGCCTGCAAGCGGCAGGCTATACCGCTTTCGTGGTGGGCGGCGCGGTGCGCGACCTGCTGCTGAACCGCCATCCCAAGGATTTCGACGTCGCCACCGATGCCACCCCGGAAGAAGTACGCCGCGTGTTCCGCCGTTCGCGCATCATCGGGCGTCGCTTCCGCCTGGTGCACGTGATGTTCGGCGAGGAAACGGTGGAGGTTTCCACCTTCCGCCGCATGGTGGATGCGGAAGATGCCGAGACCGACGAACACGGCAGGCTGCTGCGCGACAATGAATTCGGCGACCAGCAACAGGACGCCGCGCGCCGCGACTTCACCGCCAACGCCCTGTTCTACGATCCCGCCACGCAGGAAATTTTCGACTACCACGACGGCTATGCCGACGTGCGCGCCAACACCCTGCGCATGATCGGCGACCCGGAAGTGCGCTACCGCGAAGATCCGGTGCGCATGCTGCGCGCGGTGCGCCTTTCCTCCAAGCTGGGCATGAAGCTGGACCGCGCCACCGCCGCGCCCATCGCCGCGATGAAGGGTCTGCTCGACAACGTGCCGCAGGCGCGCCTGCTCGACGAGATGCTCAAGATGCTGCTGTCCGGCCACTCGGCGGAAGGCGTCAAAAAGCTGCGCGAGATGAATTTGCACCAGGGCCTGCTGCCGATGCTGGACGTCATCCTCGACCAGCCGCTGGGCGAGAAATTCATCCTGCTGGCGCTGAAGAACACCGACCAGCGCCTGCGCGAGGACAAGCCGGTTTCCCCCGCCTTCCTGTTTGCCACCCTGCTGTGGCATGAAGTGCTCGCCGCATGGAAAGCGCGGCTGGACGCGGGCGAGCGCCCCATCCCCGCCCTGCATGAGGCGATGGACGCAGTGCTCGACCGCCAGCGTGGCCAGCTCGCCATCCCGCGCCGTCACGACGCCATCATGAAGGAAATCTGGCTGCTGCAGCCGCGCCTGGAGCAGCGCAGCGGACAGCGCCCGTTCCGCCTGCTGGAACTGCCGCGCTTCCGCGCCGCCTACGACTTCCTGCTGCTGCGCTGCGAGAGCGGCGAAGTGGATACCGAACTCGGGCTGTGGTGGGACGAGTTCCAGGACGCCTCCCCCGAGCGCCGCGCCGAAATGCTGCTGCCGGAAACCGCGGGCGGCAACGGGAAAAAGCGCCGCCGCAGGCGCAAAAAACCGGTGGGCGCGGGCGCACCTGTTGAAACGCCGGCAGAATAAGTTACTCCGTTCGTGGTGAGCCTGTCGAACCATGAACGGAAGGACGGATGATCGAAGCATGATGCCGTTCACCCTTCGACAAGCTCAGGGCGAACGGACTCAATCGCGCTTTTCCATTTGAATTTGAAATGCATACAGTCTTCATCGGCCTCGGCAGCAACCTGAACAACCCGCAAGACCAGGTGCTGCGGGCATTCGCTGCGCTGAATGCGCTGCCGCAGACCCGGCTGACCGCGCGCTCCTCGCTCTACCGCAGCGCGCCGGTGGGCTATCTGGAGCAGCCGGATTTCATCAACGCCGTGGCCCGGCTGGAAACCCAACTCTCCCCGCGCGCCATGCTCGATGCGCTGCTTGCGCTGGAGCATGAAAACGGCCGCGTCCGCGAATTCCCCAACTCCCCGCGCACGCTGGACCTCGACCTGCTGCTGTATGACGACCTGCGCCACCACGAGCACGGTCTGACCGTGCCGCACCCCGAAATGCACAAGCGCGCCTTCGTGCTGCTCCCCTTGCTGGAGTTGGCGCCCGGGTGCATCATTCCCGGCGTGGGGCCCGCAGCCGAGGCATTGCGCGCGTGCGGCGAGCAGAAACTGGAGCGTGTGGCGGATGGCGCTTGAAAAATATCGTTATTTGGTGGTCGAAGGCCCGATAGGCGTGGGCAAGACCAGCCTTGCGCGGCGGCTGGCCGAACATGCCGGCGCCTCGCCCATGCTGGAAAAACCGGGGGACAACCCCTTCCTGCCGCGCTTCTACACCGACCCCGCGCGCAATGCGCTGCCCACCCAGCTGTTTTTCCTGTTCCAGCGCATCAACGAAGTGCGCGAACTCACCCAGATGGACCTGTTCCAGGTGCGCACCGTCTCCGATTACCTGTTCGACAAGGATGCCCTGTTCGCGCGCCTGAACCTGAACGACGACGAATTCACCCTGTACCAGAACATCTACAACAGCCTGGCGCCGCAAGCGCCCGCGCCCGACCTGGTGATCTATCTGCAGGCCCCGGTGGAAACCCTGTACGACAGGGTGCGGCGGCGCGCCATCGGGTATGAGCAGCCGATTGCCGAAAGCTACCTGGCACGCCTGTCGCAGGGCTACAGCGAATTTTTCCACCACTACGACGCCGCCCCGGTGCTGGTGGTGAACTGCGAAAACCTGAATTTCGTGGATAATGACGAACATTTCGGCCTGCTGCTGGAACGCATACAGGGCATGCGCGGGCAGCGCGAATTTTTCAGCATGGGCAAGAGTTTATAAATGCTTTTCACGATTGTCCTTTCCCCCGCAAGCGGGGGGAAGTTAGAAAGGGGGCTTCCGATAGGGGGCCAAGATTAAAAATTGCCTTTCACGTTTGTCCTTTCCCCCCACCGGGGGGAAAGTTAGATAGGGGGCTTGATGCGTACCACCTTGAGCAGTTTGCAAGACATGAAAAAGCGCGGCGAAAAAATCGCCGTGCTCACCTGTTACGACGCCAGCTTCGCCAGCCTGCTGGAAAACAACGGCGTGGACATGCTGCTGGTCGGCGATTCGCTCGGCATGGTCATCCAGGGCCGCGAAAGCACCTTGCCCGTCACCATCGAGCAGATGTCCTACCACACCGCCTGCGTGGCGAGCGGCGCGCAGCAGGCCTTTATCGTGGCCGACATGCCCTTCGGCACCTCGCAATTTTCCGCGCGCGAAACCTTCGCCTATGCCGTGCAGCTCATGGCCGCAGGCGCGCACATGGTCAAGCTCGAAGGCGGCGCGGTGATGGCGGAAACCATCGCCTTCCTCAGCCAGCGCGGCATCCCCGTGTTTGCCCACATCGGCCTCACCCCGCAATCGGTGCACCAGCTGGGCGGCTACCGCGTGCAGGGCAAATCCGCCGCCGCCGCACAGCAATTATTGCAGGATGCCGTCGCAGTCGAACAGGCGGGCGCCAGCATGCTGCTGCTCGAAGCCGTGCCCGCCCACCTGGCGGAGGAAATCACCAAAGAAATTTCCATCCCCACCATCGGCATCGGGGCGGGCGCTGCCTGCTCAGGCCAGGTGCTGGTGGTGTATGACATGCTGGGTATCTACCCCGGCAAAAAAGCGCGCTTCGTGAAGGACTACATGCAGGGCGCTTCCTCCATTGCCGATGCCGTGGCGAACTACGTGCGCGAAGTGAAGGAAGGCAAGTTTCCGGGGGCGGAGCATAGTTTCTGAAGGGCGGCTTAGTCCAAGTAGCAGCCGTTAACGCATGGCCGTTTTGCCTAGAGAATATTGGGGAATGGACTCTCGGATCCCGGTTACCAATTAGATATTTAATGCATGATCTGGACTCATCGAGGCAAAGCCATTCCGCTTAAGGTATACCACGGCGTTCCAAAGGGATGGTACGCAAGCGAAATATTGGCTGAGCACGCGCGACTCGGGGGTAAGTATGATATAGGTG
>DATDDB010000002.1:0-40986 GCA_036524005.1 Gallionellaceae bacterium
GTTTGGCATGAGCACGATCTTGCCTGTCACGCTTCCTTTCCCAAGCAACTCATGCGCCTGTCTTGCCTGGGCAAGAGGAAAACGTTGCGCTATTAGCGGCTTGATCTTTTTCTGTTGAAGGAGGTCAAAAAGGGTAATCAAATCCTGTCGAAACAATGCCGGTTTCAGCCGTTTTAGCCACTGGATGCTGTAGAGGAGCACTCGTTTCCGGCTCGGGAAAAGCCAGCTGCCAGCAATATATAAGCCAATGATGCCAAGTTCACGAAAGCGATGACGACCACCAGAGCGACCTGAAGCCAATCGTCCACCGCGCAGCGAGCCAGTAAGGCCATACGATATAACTTTTCCTCCACGACGGAGAGCTCTGCGGGAACGCCAGATGTGGGTGCCACCGATGCTGTCAAAGACGATATCTACACCCTCGCTCGTCAGGTGGTGAATTTCTTTCACGAAGTCTTGGTGCTGATAGTCAATTGGGATGCCGCCCAAGTCCGAAACGGTAGACGCCCCTCGCGATGAACAGGTGCCGTACATCTCCAGCCCCGCGAGGCGTCCTAGCTGCAATAATGCCGAGCCGACCCCGCCTGACGCGCCGTGAATCAATACACGCTGGCCCGGTTTGACTCGAGCGGAACGATGCAGCATCTGATACGCTGTGATGTAATTCAGTACGAGGCTGACAGCCTCGGCGGCATCTAACCCGGATGGCACCGGGACCAGTTCACGTTGCGGCAGGCAGATGAATTCCGCGTACGCGCCGCTGATCGGCAGCGCGGCAACTATCTGGCCGGGTTCGATTCCGGAGATACCGGCGCCGAGCTTATCGACCACCCCAACCAGATCCCATCCCGGGGTGAAGGGTAACAAAGGGGTCTCGGGATGAATACCCTCGCGCATCATTAGGTCGGGCAATGAGACACCTGCCGCCAGCACCCTCACCCGCACTTCGCCATTCCCCGGCTCGGGCAGCTCTTCTTCAACCACCTGAAGTGCATCTGGCCCACCATAGTGAGTGACGATAATGCGCATGTTTCTCATGACTATTCCTCCTCGCCCTTGGTCAAACCACTAGCCAAATATTGAAGAATGCAGACAACCATAACATAGTTGTTGCACGTCATTTTGGCAATCCCTCCTTGGGGAGCTTGGCATCAGATAATTTTGGGTCTGGTCGACGACCTTGTTTAAACGTTGTGCTTCGATCTGGAAAGAAAGTTTCTATTTACATCACGCTGCTTGGGGAACGCCGCTCGCGCAGAATTACCGGGCAGTCAGCACCAGCGCCCATACCGCCAGCACGTTGATCAGGCTGACCAGTACCGCGGCGCTGCCGATGTCCTTGGCGCGCTTGGCGAGGTCGTGCCGGTCCAGCGAGATGCGGTCCACCGTGGCTTCGATCGCGGAGTTGATCAGCTCGACCATGATCACCAGCAGCACGCTGCAGATCATCAGCGCCTTGCCGATATGGGTGGCGGGCAGCCAAAGCGCCAGGGGGATGAGGATGGCAGCCAGCAGAACTTCCTGGCGGAATGCATCTTCGTGTTTGAAGGCGGCGCGGAAGCCGTCCAGCGAATAGAAAAATGCATTGAATATTCGCCGTAAACCTTTTTTGCCTTTGTAGGGGCTTTCCATGGGCTTTCCCGTTTCTGTCGTCATTGCAAAGCCGCGATTGTGCTGGCCGTTTATGACAGCGATATTTCAGCTCGCGGAATTCGAGGCAAAAAAATACGCGCATCCTGCTGCATGCGCGCCAAGGGAACGACAGAGAAACTCTTATAGTCGGAGCCGCGATCCGGTTTCAGCACCCCATGAAGCGGCGGGCATACTTCGCGTTCAGGCGCGACAACGGCAGCAGGATAAAGAGGTCTGCGGTGTTGAAATCTTCATCCCAGGCCGGCTCGCCGCAGATATATGCGCCCAGGCGCAGGTAGCCCTTGATCAGCGGCGGGATGATCACTTCGAGAGAATTGTCGAGCCTGTCCAGCGGCAGCGGGTTGCGCGGGAACACGCGGTATTCGGCGGGCGCTTCATGCAGTTTGTGCAGCTTGTGGTAGACGCTGGCGGCGTAATGGCCGCCATCGGCCATGCTGATGCTGGCGCAGCCGATCAGGTAATCGTGCTGCTGGGAAACCATGTAGTCGGCCAAGCCACCCCAGAGTTGGGCGATGGTCGCGCCGTCGCGGTAGTCGGGATGCACGCAGGAGCGGCCCACCTCAACCATGTTGTCGCGCAGGTGCAGGAGGCGGGTCATGTCGAATTCTGTCTCTGAATAGTAACCGCGGATCGCCTTGGCCTGGGCAGGCGAGAGGATGCGGTAAGTGCCAACCACCTGGCTGCTATGGTTGTCGCGCACCACCAGGTGTTCACAATAGGCGTCAAAGATGTCGCGGTCGATTTGTTCGTGCGCACTGGCCAGGCGTGCACCCATTTCACCGGCAAATACCCTGTAGCGCAGACGCAGTGCCGCTTCGATTTCGGAAGGGCTGCTTGCGAGTCCAGTGGAAAGGCGCTGCTGCATAGTGGAGGGTTGTTGGTTCAATAACTGCCGCATAGTGATCTCCTGGTTGATCTGATGATGGAATCCTAATGGCGGGTTGTTGCAACCAAATTGCAGCAAGGTTAAGACTTTGTTAAAGGCGGTGCGGGTGCTTGGCCTCGCCGATGAGCGGATCGAGCAGGAGCGAGTAGGCAGACTGTATGGAAGAAGCGGGACGATTGGGGAGGTGGTGAGCACGGTTATTACGGGGTGCGGGGAGTGCCTGGGTGGGGAGTCTGTCCAGTGCTGTGCAGATGGCAAGGTAAGCCTCGTTCGCCAGGACGCGGCGATTTTTGTCGAGGCTGCTCAGCTCGGGCAGAAAAACCAGCCTGGCATGCAGGGAGCGGCTGCGCAGGATGTTGAGCAGGGATTGCACCAGGGTCATGTCGCCGATGTAGCAGGCATCGGCGCTGCGCAGGCCGGTGCCGTTATGGTAACGGATGGCGATGGGCTGAACGCGCGTGCCGGCGTCGATGGAGCATTGCAGGAGAGAGGAATGGAAGGGCCGCACGTGGCTGCCATCCGTGGAGGTGCCTTCCGGAAACAGGGCAACGCATTCCCCGCGGATCAGGGTGCTGGTGATCGCCCAGTTGGCGCGTAGGGTGTCGCGTCTGAGGCTGCGCTCAATAAATACGGTACGCGTGAGTCTGCACAGTAGGCCGATCAATGGCCAGGAGCGGACTTCCGATTTCGCGACAAAGCTGGCCGGGGTGACGGCATTGATGATGAACACGTCCAGCCAGGAAATATGGTTGGCTACCAGTAGCGTTCCCTGTTCGCGTGTTTGCGGCAGGGGACCGACTGTTTCCAGCCGCACATTGAGGATGTGCAGCAGGGCTCGGGACCAGTAGCGCTGAAGCGCGCAGCGCGAAGCTGGGCCGAGCAAAGGAAATGACATTGCCAGTATCAGGCCATATAGCAGATGGTATGCCAGCCGCACACCGCGATAAGCGACAGTCGTTGCATTGACGGGTGGTGGCTGGAGCAAAGGGTTCTGGAAGCCTTCGGTTTCGAGGTAATTCATGTCGCTGCGGGGGGCGCCTGTATGGAGGATTACACCAGAAAGATGGAAACGGCGGCCAGCACCGCACCTATCAGCGCACCGGCCAATACATCGCTGGGATAATGCAGGCCGAGTATGGGGCGCGACAAGGCGACCAGCATGCTGAAGGGAAGAACCAGCCAGATCAGCACGGGGAAATAATGTACCGCGACGATGCTGAAGACGGTGGCATGCAGGGTGTGGCCGGAAGGAAAGCTGAACTGGTCCAGCGCCTTGCTGACGCAGATGACGTCCGGGGAGACATTGAACGGGCGCGGCCGTAACGTCTTGCTCTTGATCAGCTTGTAGATCATCGTGCCGGTTCCGCCTGCCAGGATCATGTGGATCACGGCCGGCAGCGCCTCGGCGCGGTAGTGCAGCAGCAGCGCGCTCATCAGGACGTACCAGAATACGCCATCCCCCAGGCGGCTGGCGATGCGGAACAGGCTGCGGATGGAAAGGCTACGGCTCTGCCGGTTGAAAAACACGCAGAGTTCCAGATCCCAGCGGCTAATCTGCTGCAGTGTAGAGTTTGCTCTCATCATGGCATGCTCCTTGTTTTCGTACCAGATTGACCAGCACTGTTTCAAGATGCCCTGCGACGTCTTCCCAGGTCGGCGATTCCACGGTCAGGCGTGCCTCGGTGCGCAGGCGGTGGATGCGCGGTGTGTCGGAAACCAGTGCCCGTGCATGTGCAATGAAGGCATTGGTGTCGTCAAAAGGAACCAGCAGGCCGTTGACATCGTGGCGGATGTGTTTGTGTGCCGCGGCGTAGTCGTAGGCGATGGTTGCCAGCCCGCTGGACATCGCTTCCACCGTGACATTGCCATAGGTTTCGGTGATGCTGGGGTAGAGAAAAATGTCGCCGGAGGCATAATGCGCGGCCAGGTCTTCTCCTGTGCGCATTCCGGCGAAAATCACGTTGGGGTGCTGCATCTTTTCCAGCTCGGCGCGCGCCGGGCCATCGCCGACGATCACCAGCTTGCAGCGCGGTTCGACCGAGCGCATCTGCTCGAAGGCCTGAATGACAACCGGCAGATTTTTTTCCGGTGCCAGGCGGCTGACCAGCATGGCTACTGGCGTATCAGCGGACACTCCCCACGAGCTGCGCAATTCGCTGCTGCGCTTTTCCGGATGGAATAATTTGGTATCCACCCCGCGCGACACCACCAGCACGTTGTCATAACCGCTGGCTTCCAATTCCTGCTGCAGGGTGGCGGTAGGCACCATGGTGCAAGCGGCCTTGTTATGCAAATGGCGCAGGTAGGCCGCCATCGGCTTTTGCAGCAGGCCTATACCATAATGCCTGGTGTAACTGTGAAAGTTGGTGTGGAAGTCGGTGCTGACGGGAATATCCAGCTTGCGTGCGGCAGCCAGCGCAGTCCAGCCCAGCGGGCCTTCGGTGGCGATGTGCACGATGTGCGGCCGCTGATTGCGCCACAGGCGCACCAAAGTGCCTTTTGCCGGCAGGCCGACCTTCAGTTCCGGATAGCCGGGAATCGGCATTCCGGCCAGCAGGATTTCCTCATAGTTTTCCTCATTAACGGCGGCATCCTGCTTGTGCTGGCGCGGACGGATGAGCTGTATATGGTGATTGCGCTTGCGCAATACACGCACCATGTGCCCGATGGTGATGGCGACGCCATTTACCTCCGGCGGGTAGGTTTCGGTGATGATTGCCACCTTCAGGCGGGAGGAGGCAATCGATTCATTCAGCGTGTTGTCGTTAAGTGTATTCATGCAGCGCATCTTCGCGCGCGAACATGAACATTTGATTAAATTTTCGTGAACAATTGATGAACGGTCCCGCGTACCGCCGCGGCAGATGGCTATACTTTTGCCCGGCCAGTGTCTGGTGCGGTTTCCGCCATGGGCAGTTCGAAGTAGAAGGTCGCACCCTGTCCGGCCACGGAATCATAGCCGATCCGCCCGCCCATCTGTTCGACGATGGCCTTGCTGATGGCCAGTCCTAGCCCTGTCCCTTTGGCCTTGCGGGTGGTGGAATTCTCGGCCTGGGCAAATTTCTCGAAAATTTGTGGCCGGAAAGACTCGGGGACGCCCGCACCATGGTCGGTGACTGAAATGCGCACCATCCCTGCGTTATCCTTGACGGAAATCAGTACCTTTTCGCCAGCAGGCGAATGCTTGACGGCGTTGGAGAGCAGGTTGGCCATGACCTGCATCAGGCGATTTTCGTCGCCCATGACGGCCAATCCCGGAGCGGGCGGTTCCAGCACAAAGGAAACATGGTGTTGCTCGGCGTAGATCCCGTTGAGTTCGAGCACACGCGTCAGGAAAGTCAGCAATTCTGTGGGCCGGTAATGGAATTCCATCTGGTGTGCATCAAGCTTCTCGAAATCGAGGATGTCGTTGACCAGGGTTGATAACTGCCTGCCGTTACGGTAGGCCATATCGATCAGCACCATCGCTTCCGCAGGCATGTCTTCAGGCGGATACTCAACAACCATGCCCAGCGCGCCGATGACGGAGGTCAATGGGGTGCGCAATTCATGGCTGACGCTGGCGATGAACTGCCCTTTGGCGAGCGTGGCCGCCTCGGCTGCCTCCTTGGCCCGCACCAATTCGCTGCGTCCGTGCAGCGCCCTCCAGTATTCGGTGCGAAGCTGCCACCACAGTACATTCATGAATACCAGGAAGGTCAGGAACAACACTGCCACGCCAATTTCCGGGGCGTGACCGCTGAGCAGCGCGACAGTCGTGGCCGGAAGCAGCAGTACGAAGCTAAATATGCTTCCCAGCCTGGGTGCAGGCGCAAGTGAAACGATGCCCCCTGCGGCGATTCCTGCCGAAGGAAGCATGACCAACACAGAAGTGGTTCCCAGGCCATCGAAATCCATGGCAAGTGCGCCGACTCCACCCCAGATTGCAGCAGAAATTAGCGTCCCGGTTGTGAACAGCCAGCGCCAGAGCCTTGCATTGCTGGCGTAGAGCGCGCTGAAATTCAATGCAAGGTAAAGCCGCCCGGCGCCTGCTGCGGCCAGCATGAATCCCATGAATTCGAGCAATGCATCATTCGCTTGCTCGAGCTCGCTGGCATAGTAAATGATCAGCCAGAACAGGAAATAGGAAAACACCCCGATGATGGAGCGTTGTGCAAGGACGCGATCTGCTTCCGCGCGCAGGTCGGCGCGCAAAAACAGGTCGGACAGCTTTACTCTCCGGTCATCGTGAATGCGGGTTATATGCATTGTGTTTGCCGAAGCCCTCAAGTCTTGTGTTGCTGCCAGCTGGCGGTGCGTGTCATGTTTCCCCATTCCGGTTTTGCGCCAAACAGCCAGCGCAGCAGTCCGCTCAGGCGCCAAAATAAAGTGAGCTGACGATAGCCAAAGTTTTCAATTATCGACAGCAGGAACAATATCACGAGCTGTTTCGGGCGCGGGTACAGGTGGAAGGACATTTCCTCCAGCAGCAGCGCGCTGGTGGATTGCAGTATGCCCAGCACGATGGCCACCAGGGTAAAGGCCAGAAATGCGGGGACGTGAACCACTCCCAGCCAGAGGCCAATAACCATGAAGATATAACCCGACAGCTCGATGATGGGGCCGAACCATTCAAACAATAGCGCGAAGGGAAAGGCCAGCCAGCCAGCCCACCCGCCGCGCAGGGAAAAAAGCAGCCCCAGGTTCATCATGAGGCTTTCCGACAGGCCGCGCTGCCAGCGCGCGCGCTGGTGATTCAGCATGCGCAGGGTTTCCGGCACTTCCGTCCAGCAGACTGGATTGGGCACGTAAACAATACGGTAGGGAATGCGCCGTTTGCGGTGCAGGCGGTGCAGGCGCATGACCAGCTCCATGTCCTCGCCCACTGTGTCGGTGCGATAGCCGCCAACGTCAATGACGCTGGATTTGCGGAACAGGCCAAAGGCACCGGAAATGACCAGCATGGCATTGAGCGATGACCAGCCGAGACGGCCGAACAGGAAGGCGCGCAGGTACTCGACAATCTGCAGCATGGGCAGGATCTTGCGCGGCAATCCAACAGACCCGAGGAATCCGCCGCTCACCTTGCATCCGTTCACCACCCGCACCGTGCCGCCGGCGGCGATGGTGCGCGCATCTTCGATGAATGGCTGTGCAATCAACTGCAAGCTGTCACGCTGCAGAATCGAGTCGGCATCCACGGCACAAAACAGCGGATAACGTGCGGCATTGATGCCCGCGTTGAGGGCGTCCGCCTTGCCGCCATTTTCCTTGTCCACCACGCGCAGGTTGGGGTAGCGCGTTGAGCGCCAGATGCCGCGCACCGGCCGCGTGGGGAGTTTGCGCCAGTATGCCTCGGCAAAAGGTATCAGGTCGAATTCGCGCATTAATTCCGCTAGCGTCTCATCTGTCGAGCCGTCATTGATTACGATGATTTCAAATTCGTGATAGGTCAGTTGCAGCATGGAACGGACCGAGGCGGCGATGGTCGCCGCCTCATTATAGGCTGGCACCAGCAGGCTGACCGGTGGCAGGAAACCGGCATATGCCTGGGGCAGGACACCGGTAATCTGCGTATCCAGGTGGCGGCGCATGCTGATATACGCAAGCACGTTAAGCATCAGGTAGCTGCTGTTGACGCAAAGGAAGTAGAACAGGAAAAACCATTGCAGGGACAGCATCGCAGCGAGGTAATGGCTCACTTTTGCCCCCTTTCCGCCGCGACCATGTCCAGCATATCCAGCGCGAATTTGTCATCCAAGTGCGCGCGCAATTCGGATAACGACGCCATGTCGTCATTAAACAGTGCCATGAGTGCCTGCGCGGCGCGGTAGCGCACCCACCATACCGGGTCGCGCAACAGTGCCGCCACATGGGTAGCGTCGACCGTGGAGCCAAAACGGCCAAGGGCGCGGGCCACCTGCAGACGCACCACCCAGTTGGGATGGCCGACATTGGCGCGCACCCAAGCGAGGTCCTCAGGCTCGCACAGGAATTTCAGGCAATGAGCAAGGATTTCATCGTCCTGGTTGCCGGAAAGAATGGCGCGTATCGCCCTGATGACATGCTGGTAGGGGGAGGTTTCAAGCAAATAAAGCAGGCGGTTCAGGTTAGCCAGTTCTTGCGGGTCTGTCGCCGCGGCCAGGGAGATGGCGCTGTCTGCCAGTTCCGCATACATCCGTTCCGTGCCAGTCTCCTTCATGAGCACGGTCAATTGTGCTGTCGGCCAGTCCGTGCGTCCGATCAACTGCGGCTTCAGTGCAGCCAGCGCGTTGCCGGCATCGATCTGGAAGAGTGCATGGGCGGCCGCCAGGGAGAGCAGCGGGTCCGGGTGCCGCGCCAATTCCAGGATGGTCTTCCATTCATAACGGTCTTGCAGGTTTCCGAGTGTGGTAAGCGCCAATAGCCTGGAACCCAGATTGCGGCCCTGCAGCAACGAACAGGCTTGCTGCATGATGCCCAGGCGAAGTGCGACGATGTTCAGGTGTTTCCTGGCTTTCCCGCGCAGCGACTCATGCAGGTGGTTCCACAATTTCAGGAACAATATCACGTCGCTGGATGCAAGCGGCGGGAAGACATCGCTTTCGCCGGCAATGGCCGCAGCCAGCAAGGGCTGCCAGACCTCGAGGAAATGCTGTTCATGCTTCCTGCGCGCAATCAGCCCGATGCGCAAGCGCGCGATGTTGAGCAACAGCAGCAGCATCAGCACCAATGCGGCGAAGCTGAACCAGATCACTGATTGCAGCAGATAATCAGAAAGCGTACCGGAGGCCAAGGAGGACACCTCTTCGTGTGTACAGGTTGCCTTGCTGTTCGGTTACTGCTTCATAACTCAGCCCCCAGGCTGAATTCAGCCAATGGCGGCCGGAGAGGCTGGCGCCGCGCACATCGAGCAGCAGCACGCCAAGTCCCGGCCCCAGGCTTTCCGCCTGTCGGCCACGGCTCAGTGCCAGGGTGAAGTAGCTGTGGTCGGAGTAATAACGGCTGATCAGAAGCAGATGGCTGGGCGCAGTCCCGGAACCCTGCAGCCTGCCCTGATACAGGGTATAAGCCGCCCGATAGTTGCCCCAATATCGCTCGCCGGTCAGCACCAGCAGGTTCGCAGAAACCAGGTTGTATCGGGTATGGCGCAAACCTGCCTGAATATCCCAGCCGCCGTCGAAAGCTTTCTGCAGTTGCCCGAACAGCGAATCTTGCGGCAGCACGTGATGTTCGGGGCTCGTGCTCGCCGCGACCAGGGCAGTCCATGACTCACTGATGGGGTGGTAATAGCCGCCGGAAATTTCGCGGTCAGTCAGACTGAAACGTCTGGTCTCGCGCAGTTCGCCGTAAATCGAATGACGCTGGCCGAAACGATGCGCACCGTCGAGGTACAAGCTATCCCAGCTGGCGTAATTGTTGCTGAGCGCATAGTGGCTGAAGCCCAGCTCGGCCTCGTCCTGCGTGGCCGATGATTCCGCGGCCTGCGCAAGCTGGGGCACCAATAAGGCGGCAGCAATAATCAAATATGGGGAGGGGCTCATGACTTCGCCGTCCGCTGCACCAGGCGGCGGATCCTGGCCTTTAATTCGTCCGGCAGGAACGGCTTGACCACATAGTCGGTTGCACCCGCGTCAAGCGCACGCACAATGTCCTTTTCCTGCGATCTTGCAGTCAGCATGATGACCGGAGTATCGCGCCAATCCGGCTTGGCGCGCAGGTACGCCAGCACCTCAAAGCCGTCTGCATAGGGCATCATGACATCGAGGATGACCAGCGCAGGGGGCGTTATTTCGTCGATGAGCCGCTGCGACTCGCGGCCATCAGCGGCCAGCAGCACGCGATAACCTTCGCGTTCCAGCAGAAATCGCAGCAAGAAAGCGATTTGGCCATCATCTTCGGCTACCAGCACCGACGGCATGGCGTCGTAATTATTTGAGGTGGGGGTGCCGGTATGCGATGCCATGATTATGGGTATTGCCGTAAGTCTTGCCGCATTCGGAGCTTGTATGCATTTTGAATGAATTGGCAAGCATTGGCAACAGCCAGCGCTAAAGATGCAGGCCCGGGATGCGCGATTAATCGCGCACCCGGGCATAGGATGAGACAGGGTTTTAAGGAAGGTGCTGCTTAAATCAATTGGCCGTGCCGGTGGCGATCGCCATACCGACGAGGGTCGGCCCCAATTCCTTCTTCAGGATGGCATCGGCCTGGTCGAGGGCGCGCTTGGCTGCAGTTTCGCGGTCGGTGGCGCTGGCCTTGATGTCCCAGCGCTTGGTGCCGCGCACGCGGCCCGTGGCGGCCTCGGACAGGGTGATTTCCAGCGTGCCGCGCTGCCAGTACCAGCCGTCCCTGGCGCTCACATCACCCAGGTTCATGCGCGCCTGCAGGATGAAATCCGGGTTCTGCCCGGTCTCTATCATGAAACCGGCCTGGGCCAGCGCGCCGGAGACGATGCCGGCAGTGCCGGGCATGGAATCATCCGTCACCTTGGACGCGATGCGCACACGCTTGAGCAGTGCATCCAGGTCGGCCTTGAGTTTCGCGGCGTTCCATTTCGGTTCAATGCCGCGCCCGGTAATGTCCACCACCTGCAGAGATTTTTGCAGCACATCGCGATCGCGCTGCGATGCCAGCGCATTGTTGGCGGCGGCTATCTTGAGGAACAGGTCGGTGTTGCTGCGCGACTGATTGAGGTAATTGCCGGTCGCGTCATCCAACTGGCCGATTTGCTGGCGCAGGCTGGCGGCCGTTTGCAGGCGGGGCAGGGTTGCCAGTGCATAATAGGTCCTGGACTCGGGGTCCTGCCATATTTCGGCGATCTGGATGCCGCTGACGATCTGCTCGGTACGCGTGGAAATGCTGCGCGAAGACTGGCCTTCGTACTGGCCGCCGTCCGCCGTGGTCCTGAACTGCTGCACGTCCTCGCTGCTGGCCACCACCGCCACCTGGAATATCTTGGCAAGATCAGCGCGCGCGCGATCCTTGGCATCGTCCTGGGTGGAGGCTTGGCCGCGCCCCAGCAGGTACTGGGCGCTCTTGTAGCTGGCGCTGTCGCCGTTCACCCAGTCTGGACTTTTGGGCTGGCTGGCGCAGCCGGCCAGGGTCAGGAAGGCGGTGGCAAACAAGATGCGGATGGGTGTGTTCATGTTTATCTCCTTGCGGGGGAAGGCTTGAAGGGTGGTGTCCAGTGCTCAGTCAGGTAGGTCATGTGCCCCTCGGTGATGACGATCCCGGGGTATTCGCGAGCGTTGACGGTTTGTCCGCCCGCATCCAGTAGCTCAACTTTAATCGTGTAGGTGCCGGGAGGCAAGTGCAGGCGCGCCAGCTGGATTTCGGCGGGCAGGGTCAGCCAGCTGCGCGTGTCGGCCCGTTCGGTGGCCACCGCGGCCACGCGCACGAAAATGGAGCCCAGCAGGGCGGCGCCGGAATCGTTGTTTCTGTTTTGCCCGGCGCGGTCCACGGATTCCTGGATCTTGGCCTTGATCACGGCTCGGGCAATGGAACGCGCCGTAATTGCCGCCATGTGGGAATCGAGGCTGGCGCGGGCAATGGCATCCATGTTTTCCGCCGGCTCGGTGGAGGCCTGCTTGTCGGATGCGCTGATACGGGCGGCAACCACGTTGTTCGGGCGCGATTCGTAATAGGGCAGGGCAATGGTCACATATACGCCCGGGGTGGTGGGCGCGTTGCCGGTCATGGCCGAGGGCGGCGGTGCGACCATGGCGGCGCGCTTTTCGCGCTTGATCGGCACCAGGCCATTATTGAAAATGAAGACCAGATCCCCTTCCTTCGGCGGGTCGCTTTTGCCCGGGGCAAGGGCGAGGCCGAATTCCTTGCTGTATTGCGCGGCTTCGTCCCTGAGCCCCAGGCGTTGCGTCAGGCGCAGCAGGTCAACTTTGAGATCATCCGGTATGGGCGTGCCGTAGGTGGACTGGTATTTCTTGTAGGCGTTGTATGCGTCGCGATAGGAAATCATGGCATCGCTGCGCTCGCCCAGGTCTTCGTAGATCATGCCGGTGAGATACAGCGTGAAAGCGTCCCTGGCGTAGCGGTTACCCGAAACCTTGCTGCTGATCTCGCGCAGCTTGATGTCCACCTGCTGCGCTTCCACGCGCGCTTCATATTTCTGGCCCAATTCCAGATAATTGAGCGCCATGTAGAGGTGCACCAGCACCTGTTCGTAATCTTCGCCGCCGTAACTGACCGTGGAATCGTTGATCAGGAACGACATGGCGTTCTGGCTGACGCTGGCGGCGTACAGCCGCTCCATTTCCGCCTTGGCTGCCTCCAGCGCCTGGTTGGAGCCAGCGAAGTCGCGCTTCATGCGCAACACCATGCCCTTGTTGAGCAGGTACAGCACGCGGTCGGTCTTGCTGCCGGATTGCTTTTCGATGTCCTTCAGGGCTGCATCGTACTTCTGGGAAGCGAGGTTGCTCTGGATGGGCGCGAACGAGTCGCTATAGGTGGCGCAGCCGGAAAGCACGAGCGGCAGGGCCAAGCCTGCCAGGAGGGCAGGCAAGGGCGCACCCCTGCGTCTGGACGCTGCATGATCCATGGTGCGCCCCCCCGGTCGCATTTATTGTTGTTGTAGGTAGCGTCAGAAAGCGAGTTTGCCGCGCTTCACGTCTTTCTTGATCTTCTTCTGGCCGACCCAGACCTTGCGGTTGTCCACCAGGCTGATCAGGGTCAGGTCTACCTGATAGTAGCGCACCTGCTCGCTGCCGGAGGTATCGATGATGGTGTTGATCGTGCCCTTGAGCATGAAATCAGCGCCCTTTTCCTGGCCGGCGGCCTTGCGCGTGGCTTCGCTGGCGTTGATGTCCATGTCCTTGCGCTCACCGCGGATTTCCTCGCGTTCTGTCGAGGAGGCGACAAATTGCACGCGGTCAGAGTTGATCAGTTCGCGCTCCATGTCGCCCACGAAGGTGCTGACATTGATGTGCTCGGCGCTCAGGTTGCGTATTTCGCCGACGATCACCGCGGGGCGGCGCTTGTGTTCCTGGGTAAAATCGCCCAGCCACTGGCGGCCCAGCACATCCCTGATCATCTCGGCCGACACCAGCTGGGAGTCGGTGTCGTTCCATGCACCGCTCAGGTCCTTGACTTCACCTACATCCATGCGCTTCACGGAGGTTCCGCAGGCGGACAATGCCGCAGCCAGCAACAGCAACGGGATAAATTTGAAACGGGTGAACTGCACTCGCATTATTTCTTCTCCTTGGCTACGCGGTCAAAAATGTTGTCGCCGCTGGTCTCGATATAGCGCTTGAGGTCGGCATTCATGTCCTGCACGCCGGCCAGCGTGCTTTTCACGTGGTTCATGTCCAGTTCGGCGATGGACCAGATGGTGTTGGTCTTGGTGTCGCGCCAGCGGCCGATGATGCGGACGCCTGCCATGTTCACCTTGGTAAGGTTCTTGATCTGGCGCGAGACCGATTCTTCGTTCACCGTGTTTTCGCCGGATTTGGCGGCAGCCTGGTAATCGCTGGAAACCACATCCATGTAGGAAGAAAGGATGCGTGCCACTTCGGCGCGCGCGCGGTCGTCGGCAGTGGAAGTCTGCAGCGCCTGATCGCCCATCGCGGTGGCGGAGCCCACGCCGTGGAACAGGCGGCCGTCCTTGTTGTTGAGGATGTTGGTGCCCTCATTCACCCAATCCGGTGCGCCCTTGATGGCAAGGTCGCTTTCCACCTTGGTGGGGCCGCTGGAGCAGGCCGCGACAAACGCGACCAACAGCGCGAGGAGGGACAGTTTGGCGGCAGCTGCGAAATTCTTCATGGCTTTCTCCCTGGTTATGGTTCGTTCCACGCGCATGGGGCTCATGCCTGCAAGGAAAAAACGCAAGCAGCCGCACTGCAAGCGGTCAGTGTGGCTATCTTGCTCTATCCGGCCGTCAAAAGTCAACCGGCATTGAGTGCTGCCTGCATTTTGGCCATGGCTTTCTGTTCGATTTGCCGGATGCGTTCTGCAGACACTCCGTATTCGGCCGCCAGTTCGTGCAAGGTTGCGCTTTCGCCCTCGCGGAGCCAGCGCGCCTCGATGATGCGGCGGCTGCGTTCGTCCAGGCCGGCCAGGGCGCGGCTCAGCCCTTCGGTGTTGCGCTGCTCGGTCTCGGACCGTTCCAGCACGTGCGCAGGCTCGTGTTCAGTGTCCGCAGCCAGGTAGGCGATCGGGGCAAAGGCCTCGTCCTCGTCATTTGCATCCGCTTCCAGCGCCAGCTCATGGCCGTTGAAGCGCGCCTCCATTTCCACCACATCCTGCTCGCTGACATTCAGCGTGCGGGCGATTTCCGCCACCTGTTGCGGCTTGAGCGCTTCCAGCCCCTGCCGCATGCTGCGCAGGTTGAAAAACAGCTTGCGCTGCGCCTTGGTGGTGGCGATCTTGACCAGACGCCAGTTGCGCAGGACATATTCATGGATTTCGGCGCGTATCCAGTGCAGGGCGAACGACACCAGGCGCACCCCGCGATCCGGGTCGTAGCGCTTCACCGCCTTCATCAGGCCGATATTGCCCTCCTGGATCAGGTCGGCCTGCGGCAGCCCATAGCCCGCATAGCCGCGCGCCACGCTGACCACCAGGCGCAGGTGCGACATGACGAGCTGGCGCGCCGCATCGAGGTCGCCGTCGCGGCGGAGACGGGTGGCCAACTCCAGTTCTTCCTCCTGCGTCAGCATGGGGATGCGGTTCACCGCCTGGATATAACCTTCCAGGCTGCCGACGGATGACAAAGTGGGTAAAGCCAAGGTTGCATTCATTGCGATTGCCTCCTGCGTTAATTTCCAGAGTAATTTTAGCACTCTGTCGGTTTGAGTGCCAGAATGGGAAAAGGTTGCCGGGAGTCAATACCCGCGGTCGGGAATGGCATGGAGGGGGGGATGATAAATACCATGAATAAACAATTTATTATGTGTATTTGGGCGGGTTTGGGGGTGAATGGCTGGCTATTTGAGCAAGCGGCCCAGTTCCTTCCTGACCACCTGGTAGCACTCGCATGCATGCGCTTCCAGTCCGGCCCGGTCGAGCACGGTAATATGGCCGCGGTGATAGGTGATCAAGCCGGCGCGCTGCAGGTTTCCTGCGGTTTCCGTGATGCCTTCCCGGCGCACGCCAAGCATGCCGGCAATCAATTCCTGGGTGATGACCACTTCCAGGGTGGGCAAGCGGTCCAGTGCCAGCAGCAGCCAGCGGGACATTTGCTGCTCCATGGAATGATGCCGGTTGCACACCGCGGTCTGGGAAACCTGGGTGAGCATCGCCTGGGTGTAGCGCAGCAACAGGCGCATCATCGGCCCGGCACGATTGAATTCCTCCACCAACAGCTGGGCCTTCAGCCGGTAGCCATGGCCACCCGTGCAAACGGTGGCACGGCTGGGCGTGGTGTTGCCGCCCAGAAAGAGCGCAACGCCGACCATGCCTTCATTGCCCACCCCTGCAATTTCTGCCGAAGCGCCGTTTTCCATGACGTAGTTCAGGGATACCACGGCAGTTGTGGGGAACCAGGCATGGCGTATTTGCCCTCCAGGTTCGTAGATGACTTCACCGAGCGGCAGCGGGACCAGTTCCAGGCTGGGCGCGATACGCGCGTAGGTCTCGGCTGGCAATGCAGAGAGCAGGCGGTTTTGCCTGGGGCTGGGTAGGGGTGGAATCGTGGTGGCCATGTTCTCTCCGAAGCATGCGGCCGGCCAATTATAGGTCCGATTCGGGTTTCATTACATAAGTGATCCGGCGTATATTGCACGCCTCGCGCGGTATGGTTTGCGGCAGGATTCAGGTATGACCACAATTAAATGCAGGCAGGATTTAAGGTTTGTGCCGGACGTGACTCATGTTAATCTGTGCCTGGTTGGAGATGTAGACGGAAATTTTTAAAAACCTCAATCAAGAAGGGAGTATTCAATGACCGACACAGCCCACGTAATCACCAGGGAGCAAAGGAAGGTGATTTTCGCCTCCTCCTTGGGAACCGTATTCGAGTGGTACGACTTCTATCTTTACGGCTCGCTCGCCGCGATCATCGGCAAGCAATTCTTCTCGGGGGTGAATGAAACCACAGGGTTCATTTTTGCCTTGCTGGCCTTTGCGGCGGGTTTTGCGGTGCGCCCGTTCGGTGCCCTGGTGTTCGGCCGCCTGGGTGACCTGGCGGGGCGCAAATACACCTTCCTGATCACGATATTCATCATGGGCCTGTCGACCTTCATCGTCGGCCTGTTGCCCAACTATGCGAGCATCGGTATCGCAGCCCCCATTATCCTGGTGAGTTTGCGCATGCTGCAGGGGCTGGCGCTCGGCGGCGAATATGGGGGCGCGGCCACCTATGTGGCGGAACACGCGCCACGCCACAAGCGCGGCGCATTCACTTCATGGATACAGACCACGGCCACGCTGGGGCTGTTCCTGTCGCTGATCGTGATTATTCTGTGCCGCAAGTTTACCGGTGCCGAATTCGAGACCTGGGGCTGGCGCATCCCGTTCCTGGTTTCCATCATCCTGCTGGCGGTCTCCATGTGGATACGCCTGTCGCTCAGCGAGTCTCCCGCCTTCGTGAAAATGAAGGCGGAAGGCACGCACTCCAAGGCGCCGATCACGGAATCCTTCGGGCAGTGGCGCAACCTGCGTTTCGTGCTGCTGGCCTTGTTCGGCCTGGTCGTGGGCGAAGCGGTCGTGTGGTATAGCGGGCAGTTCTATGCCCTGTTCTTCCTCACGCAAATGGTCAAGGTGGATGCGCTGGATGCCAACTACCTGATTGCCGGATCGCTAGTCATCGCCACCCCATTCTTTGTGATTTTCGGCTCGTTGTCCGACAAGATAGGGCGCAAACCGGTGATTCTGGCGGGCTGCCTGCTTGCCGCCCTGACCTATTTCCCGATCTTTGGCGGGATCATGCATTATGCCAACCCTGTGCTGGAGGCGGCACGCGATAAATCACCGGTGACAGTGGTCGCTGACCCGGCAACCTGCACTTTCCAGTTCGACCCGGTTGGCAAGGCCAAATTCCTGAGTTCATGCGACATCGCCAAGAGCGCACTGGTGAAATCCGGCATCTCCTACCTGAACGAAGCTGCACCGGCAGGTACGGTCGCACTGGTGAAGATCGGCGACAAGGTGGTGAACAGCTTTGAAGGTGTGGGCCTGCCGGGGGATGACTTCAAGGCAAAGAGCAAGCAGTTCGCCGATGGGCTTGCTGCCGCCATCAAGGATGCGGGCTACCCGGCCAAGGCCGATCCCAACCAGATCAACTATCCGATGGTGCTGTTGCTGCTGACCATCCTGGTGATCTACGTGACCATGGTGTACGGCCCGATTGCCGCAGCGCTGGTCGAATTCTTCCCCACGCGCATACGCTACACCTCGATGTCGCTGCCCTACCACATAGGCAACGGCTGGTTTGGCGGTTTCCTGCCCACGGTTGCCTTTGCTCTGGTGGCCTGGAAGGGCGACATTTTCTTCGGGCTGTGGTATCCGGTCATATTCGCGTTGCTCACCTTCGTGATCGGCGCGCTGCTGGTCAAGGAAACCGCGCATGTCGACATCCACTCACAGTCGGTAGGATTCGACGAAGTGCGCTGACCCCTGACGGGATTGCCTCCAGGGCAATTTTCAACCGCCCAGGCCCGCAGTTTGCGGGCCTGTTTATTTTTGGGGGCATGTTGCGCATCACAAGCTCACACTCGTTGCATCCGGGTCAAGCTTGCGCACCATCTCCAGCACCTGCATGCTCTGGATCGTATCCGGGTCGTATTTCACCAGCAAGGCATGCGAGTGCGGAGTATGCGAAAATGCAGCGCAATCCACACCGATGCGCCCCGAAATGCTGCGCTCCAGGCTGAGCCGTGCCGCCTCATCCAGATCCGGATGCACATGAATCAGCATATCTGCAGTGTTCATGATCTTTACCTCGCTACAGTATCAACCCGGCAAAAGAAAATGTATTGCCCTACCGGGCAGTTTCAATTTTCAATAGTTCCAGGCGGATATTCTGTGCGCCTGTGTACAGAATGGGTTGATCGCCAGTCTCGGTAATCAGGGGTGAAACGCCAGCCTGCCAGAGGCGCAGGAGGCGGGTGCCGTCAAATTGGGATAGTGGGATAGTCCTATGCCGCGTACCACAGCACCGCGAAATAATGGCAGGTCGTTCCTGCCATCACGAACAGGTGCCAGATGAAATGGCCGTAGCGCAGGCGTGAGTCTGTGGTGAAGAAAGCCACGCCCACGGTGTAGGAAAGTCCGCCGGCGAGCAGCCAGGCCAGGCCGGATGCGGGCAGGTGGGTATAGAACGGCTTGGCTGCGATGACGATGATCCAGCCCATGAGCAGATAGAGGATGGTGAAGGCGATGGGGTGGGCCACGCCATCGAGGACCTTGAGAAGCACGCCGATAGCCGCCAGTCCCCAGATGATGCCGAACAGCGTCCAGCCCCAGCCGCCGTGCAGGATGCCGAGCGTGAAAGGAGTGTAGGTGCCTGCGATCAGGAGAAATATCGCAGCATGCTCGATGATGCGGAAAATATGCTTGATCCTGCCGGACGGCAGGGCGTGATAAAGGGTGGAAGCGGCATAGAGCAAAATCATGGTGGCGGCAAATATGCTGGCGCCAACGATGAAACCGACATCGCCGCGATTGACGGCGTGAACAATGAGGAATGGCGTCGCCACCACCGCTGCCACCAGGCCGACGCCGTGGCTGACGCTATTTGCCAGCTCTTCGCTGCGGGATTGTTCGCGTCCGGATTGTTCAGGGTGCTGGTCCATGACGCCTCCACAATCACGCAGGTTCAATCTGCCAGAGATGCTGCGACACCGAAAGCCAGGCGCCCAGCCAGCCAAGGTAGGCGGCGAAGAGCAGCAGGGCGAGGCTGTCTCCTGCCGTGAGGTAATGCAGGGCAAAGTTGCTGCCATACAATAGTGCCACTCCGGCCAGCTTGGCATTGAGCAGCGCAAGGCTTGCGGCGATGATCAGCCAGGCGGCGGCGCCCGCCGCCAATCCCTGCACGAAGCCGAAATACAAGAAAGGCCTGCGGATGAAGCCGTCGGTGGCGCCGATCAGTTTTGAGATTTCGATTTCTTCGCGCCGGGTCAGGATTTGCAGGCGGATGGTGTTGAAGGTGATGGCGACCAGCGCGATGCTCAGCAGACCCGCCAGGATCAGCACGCCCAGGCGCACGAAGCCAAGCAGCGCATCGAGCTTGCGCACCCAGGCCGTGTCAAGCTGCGCATGTTCCACCTTCGGCCATTTCTGCAGTTCATCGCGCAGCGCTTCCAGCGCCTTGGGGTCGGCATTCCTGGGGTGGGCGATGTAGGCATCGGGCAGCGGGTTCTGGTTCAGGGCGCCGATCACATCGGACAATCCGCTGGTTCGCTTGAGCTGCTCCAGCGCCTGTTCGCGCGGTACGAATTCCGCACGGGAGATGGCGGAGTGCTGTTCCAGGCGTCTGCCGATCTGCGCGGCCTCTTCCTTGCTGGTATTGAGCGCGAGGAACAGGCTGATTTGCTGCGTGCCGGACATCCGTGCGGACAGTTCCTGCACGTTCTGCAGCAGCACATACAGCCCCACCGGCATGCTCATTGCAATGCCCATGATCAGGATGTTGAGCGCGCTGGATACGGGCGCGGCGAAAAGATGGCGCAAGGTGGCAAACAGGGTGCGCAGGTGCTGTCTCATGATTGCAGCTCCCCGCGCTTCAGCGAAAGAATGCGCCCGCCATGGCGCTCCAGGATTTTTTCATCGTGGGTGGCGATCACCAGGGTTGCGCCGACCTGGTGGAACGATTTGAATATGGCCAAAATGTCATGCGCGTATTCGGAATCCAGGTTGCCGGTGGGTTCATCCGCCAGCAGGATGGCCGGGCGGTTGACGATGGCGCGCGCGATGCACAGGCGCTGCTGCTCGCCGCCGGAAAGCGCGATGGGATTGGCTCTTTCGCGCTGCAGCAGCCCGACCTTGTCCAGCGCGGCGCGCGCGCGCCGGGCACTCTCGCGGTGGTCGTAGCCGCAGATCTGCAACGGCAGCATCACATTGTCGAAGGCGCTGCGGTCGAACAGCAGCTTGTGGTCCTGGAATACCAGCCCGATGTTGCGGCGCAAATAGGGCAGCGCCCCGGCCTTCAGCGAGCCGACATTCTGTCCCTTCACCACCACGCTGCCGCCATTCGGGCGCTCGATCGCGGCAATCAGTTTGAGCAGGGTGCTCTTGCCTGCGCCGGAGTGTCCGGTGAGGAAAACCAGCTCGCCCTCGGCGATTTCGAACGAGAGCCGTTTAAGCGCGTCGAAGCCGCCGGGGTAGCGTTTGTTGACCTGGCTGAACTTGATCATGCATGTGCTCCGATGGGCGATGCTTCCATCCCCAGCAATGCGGAAACAAAATCCTCCGCCACGAACGGGCGCAAGTCGTCCATGCCCTCGCCCACGCCGATGAAGCGCACCGGGATGGGGTGGGCCCTATGGTGGTAAGCGTGGGCGATGGCGGCGATCACCCCGCCCTTGGCGGTTCCGTCCAGCTTGGTGAGGATCAGTCCGGTCACGCCCAGCGCGGCATCAAATGCCTTCACCTGCGACAGCGCGTTCTGCCCGGTATTGGCATCCAGCACCAGCAACACTTCGTGCGGCGCGTCGGGCAGGGCCTTGGCGATGACGCGCTTCACTTTCCGGATTTCCTCCATCAGGTGTGCCTGGGTGGCGAGTCGGCCGGCGGTGTCGGCGAGCACCACATCAATCTTGCGCGCCTGCGCCGCATGCACAGCGTCGAAAATCACGGCGGCGGGGTCGCCGCTCTGCTGCGCAATCACCGTCACGTTGTTGCGCTCTCCCCAGGTCATCAACTGCTCACGGGCGGCGGCGCGGAAAGTGTCGCCCGCCGCCAGCAGCACCGATTTGCCCTGCGCCTGGAAATGGTGCGCCAGTTTGCCGATGGAGGTGGTCTTGCCTGCGCCGTTCACGCCGCACAGCAGGATGATGAAGGGATTGTGCGTGCCGGTATCCAGCGGCAGCACCAGCGGCTTGAGCAGCCGGGTGAGGCAATGCGCCAAGGCTGTCCTGACCTGGGTGGCATCGCTCAGGCGCTGTTCCTTCACCTGGTGGCGCAATTCCGCCATCAGGAAGCGCGTGGCGTCCATGCCCGCGTCGGCGGTGATCAGTATGGTTTCGAGCTCTTCGTATAGCTCGTCATCTATGCGCCCTCCGCGCCCAAACAGTTCGGCGAGCTGTCCACCGGTGCGCGCCAGGCTGCTCTTCAGGCGGCTGGCCCAGCCCTTTTCGGCAGCGTCAGGGGCGGGGGGATTGTGCGGGAATTCGGGCATATCGGATCAAGGGTAAACAGGTGGCTGAACAGAGGCAAAATAGCGCATAATGCTCGCCTGTTTTGGCGTGCAGTATTGCAGCCGCCATTCTATTCTGAATATTAGACTTGGGCTAGAAATATGCGCACACGATTGTGGAAATGGCTGGCCGTGCCAGCCCTGTTTTTTTCCGCTGCCACCCATGCCGTTGCCGCGCCTCCCGACACGTTCGAAACGGTGCTGGGCAACGGCCTGAAGGTAATCGTCAAGGAAGACCACCGCGCACCGGTGGTGGTCCAGCAAATATGGTACCGCGTCGGCAGCATGGATGAACGCAGCGGCAAGACCGGCATCGCGCATGCGCTGGAGCACATGATGTTCAAGGGCACCAAGAGCGTGCCGGCAGGGGAATTTTCGGCGCGCATTGCCGCAGCCGGCGGACGTGAAAATGCCTTCACCAGCTACGATTACACCGCCTATTTCCAGCAGCTGCACAAGACGCGCCTGCCGCTGGCGATGCAGCTCGAATCCGATCGCATGGAAAACCTGCAGGTTTCGGAAGAGGAGTTCGGCAAGGAAATCAAGGTGGTGATGGAGGAGCGGCGCTGGCGCACCGACGACGATCCGCACGCGCTGTTGCAGGAGGAGTTGATGGCGGCGGTTTTCCAGGTGCATCCCTACCACAATCCGGTGATCGGCTGGATGGACGATTTGCTGGCGCTCAAGGCGGAGGATGTCAGGGACTGGTATCAGCGCTGGTATGACCCGAGCAATGCCGTGCTGGTGGTGGCGGGCGATGTGGATGCCAAAGAGGTGTTCGAACTGGCGCAGCGCCATTACGGCAAAATCCCGGGGCATGTCCTGGCTGCACGCAGGGCGTATGAAGAGCCGCCACAGATCGGCATCCGGCGCATCACCGTCAAGGCGCCCGCCGAACTGCCCCACATGGTCATGGCCTACCGTGCGCCGGTCCTGCGCGACCCGCAGCATGACTGGGAACCCTATGCGCTTGAGGTGCTGGCGGGGATACTCAATGGCAGCGGCGCGGCACGCCTCGACAAAGCCCTGGTGCGCGAGCAGCGGCTGGCGAGCGATGTGGCGGTGGGCTACGATTCCACCACGCGCGGCCCGGGACTGTTCATGCTGGAGGGCACACCCAGCCGCGGCAAGAGCGCGGCCGAGCTGGAGTCAGGAATCAGGGCGCAGCTGGCCAGACTGGCAAAGGAAGGGGTGAACGAGGAGGAATTGAAGCGTGTCAAGGCGCAGATCACCGCTTCCGAAGTTTACCGGCGCGACTCGGTATTTTACCAGGCCATGCTGATCGGGCAGATGGAATCCATCGGGCTGTCCTACAAGGACATCCCGGTGATGCTGGAAAAAATGCGTGCCGTGACCGCAAAACAGGTGCAGGATGTGGCGCGGGAAATATTCAGGGATGACGGCCTGACCGTGGCGGTGCTCGATCCGCAGCCGCTGTCTGGAAAGCCGCATCATGTCATGCCGGGAGGAGGCGCGAATGTCCGTTGAAGCCATGAATTTAAAGCGCGCCGCCCTGCGCATCGCACCTGCTGCGCTGTTGGCGGCATGCTCCCTGTATGCGGCGAATGCCTGCGCCACGCCGCGCATCCAGCATTGGCAGGCGCCCAGCGGGGCGCAGGTTTATTTCGTGGAAGACCACAGCCTGCCCATGCTGGACGTGGCGGTCAATTTCCATGCGGGCAGCGGTTTCGATGCGCCGGATAAATCCGGACTGGCCGCGCTCACCCAGGGCATGCTGGATCACGGCGCAGACGGGCTGAGCGAGGATGCCATTTCGCGCAAGCTGGCCGATATAGGCGCGGAGCTCAACGGGAATTTCGATCAGGATCGCGCCGGGGTGAGCCTGCGCACGCTGAGCAGCGCGGCTGAGCGCGACCAGGCGCTGGATGTGCTTGCGCGCCTGTTGCAGCACCCTGCCTTTCCCGAGAAAATTGTGGCGCGCGAGAAGGAGCGCGCCATTGCCGCGCTGAAGGAGGCGGCGACCAAGCCCGAAGCCATTGCCGAAAAAGCCTTCGCCCGGGCGGTGTACGGCAGCCATCCGTACGGCTTGCAGCAGAATGGCGAGGTGGAAACGGTGGGCAAACTCAGGCGCGCGGACATCCTGGCGTTTTACCGGGCCCATTATTCAGCCAACTCGGCGGTGGTTGCGCTGATGGGGGACCTGACCCGCGAACAGGCCGAGGCGATCGCGCAGAAACTGACCGCGCAATTGCCTGCCGGCGGCGCTTCGACCGCAATCCCGCCGGTCACCCTGCAGATCAAGGGAGGCGAACAGCGCATCGTGCACCCCGCGACGCAGAGCCACATTTTGATCGGCGCGCCGGGCATCTCGCGCACCGACCCGGATTATTTCACGCTGTATGTGGGCAACTATGTCCTCGGCGGCGGCGGCTTCGTCTCGCGCCTGATGGATGAAGTGCGCGAAAAACGCGGCATGGCGTACAGCATCTACAGCTATTTCATGCCGATGCAGCAGCCTGGCGCGTTCCAGATCGGGCTGCAGACCAAGAAGGAGCAGGCCGATGAGGCGCTGGGCATGGTGCGCACCACCCTGCGCCAATTCATCCAGGAAGGTCCCAGCGAAAAGGAACTCCAGGCGGCCAAGGACAACATCGTGGGCGGCTTCCCGCTGCGCATCGATAGCAACCGCAAAATTCTCGACTACCTCTCGGTGATCGGGTTCTACGGCCTGCCGCTGACCTACCTGGACGATTTCACCGGCAAGGTGGACAAGGTCACGGTGGCGCAGATACGCGATGCCTTCAGGCGGCGGGTGAACCCCGACGCGCTGGTGACGGTGATGGTCGGTGCGCCCGAGGCCAAGCGGGAGAGCGGCAAATAAACCGGGTGCGCATCATCGGCGGCGAATACCGCAGCCGCCAGATAGACTTTCCGGATGCCGAAGGCCTGCGTCCCACGCCGGATCGCGTGCGCGAGACGCTGTTCAACTGGCTGGGGCAAACCTTGTACGGGAAACGCTGCCTGGACCTGTTTGCGGGCAGCGGGGCGCTGGGCTTCGAGGCCGCATCCCGGGGGGCGGCACAGGTGGTGATGGTGGAAAAAAACCGCAAGGTTTGGCAATCCCTGCAGCACAACATCGGGAAGCTGGGTTGCATAAACATGGCGCTGCACTGCGCAGATGGGCTAGAATTCGCCCGTCGTGAAAGCGGGCGCTATGACGTGATATTCCTCGACCCTCCGTTTGCCGCGGATTATTTGCCCAAGGTGTTGCCGTTGCTTGCGGCAAGGCTGGCGGCGGATGGCGTGATATACGTGGAAAGCAGCATGGAATTCGAGCCGGACGCAAGCTGGCAGGTGCTGAAACGGGCAAGGGCGGGCGCGGTGCATTATCAGCTGATAAAATATCAGCAAGGGGCGGCAACACAGTGATCAGGGTAATCTATCCCGGGACTTTCGATCCCATTACGCGCGGGCATGAAGATGTCGTGCGCCGTGCTGCCGGGCTGTTTGGCGAGGTGGTGGTGGCGGTGGCCGAAAGCCGCAGTGGCACCCTGTTCACCCTGGAAGAGCGCGTCGGAATGGCGCGCGAAGTGTTTACCGGCTTCGCCAACGTGCGGGTGGACGGGTTTTCCGGCCTGCTGATGAACTATGTGCGCAGCCAGGAGGCGCGCGTGGTGCTGCGCGGCCTGCGCGCGGTTTCGGATTTTGAGTATGAATTCCAGATGGCGGGAATGAACCGTAACCTGTATCCCGATGTCGAAACCGTGTTTCTGACACCGGCAGAACAGTACACCTTCATTTCTGCCAGCATGGTGCGCGAGATTTCGCGGCTGGGCGGCGACGTGGGAAAATTCGTTTCGCCTTCGGTGGCGCGGAAACTGGCGGAAAAAAAACTGTTTTGAAATTGTAGAGCAAGGAGAAGAGCATGGCCCTGATGATTACTGATGAATGCATCAACTGCGACGTGTGCGAACCGGAGTGCCCAAATGAGGCCATTTCGCAAGGCGATAGCATTTACGTGATAGACCCCAACAAATGCACGGAATGCGTCGGTCACTATGATACGCCGCAGTGCGTGGAAGTCTGCCCGGTGGACTGCATTCCCAAAAACCCCGATTTCGTCGAGACCAAGGAACAACTGCAGTCGAAATACGAAAAGCTGATGGCGGCCAAGGCGCGCTAAGGGATTGTTTCGTCAAATAAAAACCCGCCATCAGGCGGGTTTTTTATGGCCTGAACAAAATCAGGTTGCCTACTGCTTGCGCGCGGAGGCAAAAGCGTCATCCAGCCGCCTGATCAGCGGCTTGTGCAGGGAGCGGGTGTAATTGTTCCAGTGTTTCATGGCGCGTTCGATTTCCCGGTATTGCTCGACGGCGACATCCTTGTCGCCCACGCCCAGCGCCCAGATTGCGAATTCCGCACGGGTTTCCAGGCTGCCGAAGCGGGTGGTGAGGGAAACGAACTGGTTGCGCGCATCAAGCTGTCTTCCGGCCAGCGCGTAGGCTTTTGCGAGCAACAAGGCGGTTTGCTCCGGACGGAAGTCCGGGTTTTGTTGGCGGATGGATTCCAGCAGGCCCACCACTGCTGCACCCTGGCCATTCTGCACCCGCGCCCTTGCCGCTCCCAGGCGAATTTCCGGGTCGCTGGCGAAGGGTCCCTGCAGGCAGGCTTCGAAATGCTGGGCAGCCTGGTCGTAATCCCCGGCTTCGAGGTGGGCGCTGGCCAGGCGCATCTGGTTCTGTGCAGTCGGCGTCAGCTCGAAAGCATGCCTGGCCTCGCGCAGTTCCTTTTTCGGATCGAGCGCCTTGGCCGTGGCCGCCGCAGCACGGCGCACATCGTGGTGCAGGCGGCTGTCGGGCAAGTAGACGGTGAGGAAATAAACTGCGCTCCCCAGCAGCGGAAATGAGAACAGGATGAATAACCAGTAGGTCTCGCGTCCGGTGCGCACCACATGAACCGCGAAAAAGAGCGCGATCAGAAAGTGGATGCCTATGCCCATATAGGCCATGCTGACTCTCCCGAAAAATTGTCCTGGCAGGGCAAAATCTTCCCCGGCAAAGGCGATATATTAACCCAAGCTGGATTGTGGGAAACACTTGCCCCAAGACTGTTGTATTAATCTAACAAGGGCTAATGCTGGCAGTGCGGGCAATAGAAACTGGAGCGCTGGCCCTGGCGGATTTGGCGGATGGCGGTTCCACACTTGTGGCAAGCTTCCCCGGCGCGGCCATAGACAAAATAATGCTGCTGGAAATAGCCGGGCTCGCCCGCGCTGTTGGTGAAGTCGCGCAGCGTGCTGCCGCCCAGCTTGATCGCCGCGCGCAGCGTGTCACGGATTTCCTGCACCAGTTTTGCGCAGCGCGGCCGGCTGAGATTGCCGGCCGCAAGTTGCGGGCGGATTCCGGCGCGGAACAGGGCCTCGTTGGCGTAAATGTTGCCCACCCCGACCACCACGTGGCTGTCCATGATGACCTGCTTGATTGCCGCACTGCGGCGGCGCGTGGCCTGGTACAGGTAGTCCGCGTCGAAGTTCTTGTCCAACGGCTCGCGCCCCAGTTTCGCCAACAGCGCATGCTGTGCGATGTCCCCCTCGTGCCACAGCACGGCGCCAAAGCGGCGCGGATCGCGCAGGCGCATCAACTGGCCGCCCTCCAGCACCAGGTCGAAGTGGTCGTGCTTTTCAGGCTTCGTGCCCACAGGGAGAATGCGCAGGCTCCCGCTCATGCCCAGATGCAGGATCAGCGTGCCTGCGTCGAATTCCAGCAGCAGGTATTTGGCACGGCGGCGCAGACCGGTGATGGATTTTTCCTTGAGTAGCCCGCTCAGGGCCTTCGGAATGGGCCAGCGCAGCTGCGGGTGGCGGATTGCCACATTCGTGACGCGCCGCCCCAGCAGGTGCGGCGCAAGCCCGCGCAGCGTGGTTTCTACCTCGGGCAATTCAGGCATCGCGGCGTCCTGGATAGTCTTTCATAGAGGTATTTTACCGGGCTAGCGGATGTCGCGCTTGCGTGCCGGCGGGATAACATTTCGCGGGGCGGGTTTGTTATGATGTCAGGTGTGTTTTAAGAGTGGGCAACGAACCAGCCTCAAATATCGCCACTCAATCGGGTATGAGTCGGTTCGTACTTCTGGCGAGGGCGGCGACTTTAGCGTATCAAAGGAGCATGATGCTTACTGTGCTTATGTTCTGCATTTGGTTCGGACTGGCGCTTTTTGCGTTCGTACTCCTATTTATGCGCGCGTCGCGAAAAATACAGCCTAATAAAGTCACGCTAGAGGTTGAGGATCGCTTCAAGAAGCTGTCCGTGACTTCAGACGATCCGTGCCGGGCTTTTGAGGGTGCCACCGCCATAACAGTCTATGATCTTGCTGTTGTGGATAAGAAACCGGGTAAGGAGCGCGCGATACTAAATCGCATTTGTAGAAATCCTGCTGGTGAATACTTTCACGTCATCACTTCTTCGGACGATGGTGGCGTATCCATCGAACACATGACACTTGAGCGTGCGGTCGATATGCTAAATCAAGCAGAGTTGGATATTAAGCCACCAAACTTGAACGCTGTGGAGGCGCTAAGTCTGAGTTCGGTAGAATCGCCACTAGCCGTCACTGTGTCAGAAGGTGCGGAAGTGTGCCAGACGCTAACTTCGCGGCATTGGACTGATGTAGCACGGTTCCCACTCGCGACAGGCGCTGGGCTGATGCTTGTCTTTATAATTGCTGTATCGGTTGCTTCGGGGAATCCTCTCTCGGTTAACCTTATCAAGTTGTCGTACCTGATTGTTGACGTCTTCGCGGTACTGTTTGTTGTCTTGATTGTTTTAAAGGCCTGGCTTGGAGAGGAGTTTAAGCCTCATAACTGGTTCCTCCGAACAGCGAATTTTGTTGTGCGCACATGTTACGGGGTCGTATTGGTGGCCATTTTGTATGACATATTCGTCTGGATGCTGATGCGAAAATAGCCAGGTAGGGTGGGCAAAGGCGGTCAAGCCGTGCCCACCTTACAGCTTACTTCACCTTGGTGACGACATAATCCCCGTGCTGTTCGACAAAGGAGAAGTGTATCTTCTTGCCCTTGCGCAGCTTGGCGAGCATCTTTTTGTCCTTGACCACGAAATCCATGGTCATGGCAGGCCAGTTCAGGCTCTTGATCGGTTCATGCGAAATGGTGACGATGCCCTTGGCCGCATTGACTTCATCCACCACGCCGACCGCTTCCGTTCCGGCAGTTTGCTGGGCATGGGGCATATCCATTCCGGACATGTCCATGTCGGCGGCAAGTGCGGGCTGGAGCGCACACAGGGACGACCCCAGGATGAGTGCGGTAAGGGGTGATTTAAAGAGGGTATTCATGCTGTTCTCCTTGGTGATTATACGTTGACATCGGGTGTTGCCGGTTTTGCTATCCTTTGTTGACGCTTGCATCGCGCATGGCTTGGCGCGGGTATTTCTCGTGCCACCACAGGTAGAGGGTGGGCATCACGATCAGCGACAGCAGCGGCGCGGTCACCATGCCGCCGATGAGCGGCGCGGCAATGCGCTTCATCACGTCGGCGCCGATGGCGCTGCTGAACATCACCGGCAGCAGGCCGGCGACGATCACCGATACGGTCATCATCTTGGGGCGCAGGCGCATGGCGGCACCCTGGATGATGGCATCGGTCAGGGCGGCAGAGGTGATCTGCCGGCCGGAGCCGCGCAGCGCATCCATGGCGTTGTCGAGGTAGATCAGCATCACCACGCCGAATTCCGCGGCCACCCCGGCCAGCGCGATGAAGCCTATCGCCACCGCGACCGAGAGATTGTAGCCCAGCAGGTAAACGAGCCAGAAGCCGCCGATCAGGGAAAACGGCACGCATAGCGTGACCAGCAGCACCCGCGCCCACTCGCGGAACAGCAGGTAAAGCAGGAGCAGGATCAGGGCCAGCGTGGCAGGCACGGCGACATAGAGCTGGCGCTTGGCATGCTCCATGTTCTCATATTGCCCGGCCCACTTGATGGCGTAGCCCGGTTTGGGCTTGATGCTTTTATCCAGCTCGGCCCTGGCATCGCGGATATAGCCGCCCAGGTCGCGCCCCGAGATATTGATGTAGACATAGCCCGACAGCCGCGCGTTTTCGCTCTTGACTTCAGCGGGGCCGTCGGTGATGCGCAATTTGGCGATGGCGCCCAGCGCGACCTGCTCGCCGCCGGGCAGGGTCAGCCGGCTGGCCGCCAGCTGCGGGAGCGAATCGCGGATGCCGCGCGGATAGCGGAGGTTGATCGGGAAGCGCTCGCGCCCCAGCACCATGGTGGCTATGTTCTCGCCGCCGATAGCGTTCTGCACCAGGCTGGTCACGTCGGCCACGGAAACGCCGTAGCGCGCGGCCTGGCGCCGGTCGATGGCGATGTCCAGATAATGGCCGCCGGAGGTGCGCTCGGCAAACACGGCGCGCGTGCCCTCCACGTTCTTCAGAGCGGCCTCGATCTGCTCAGCCAGTTCCGCGATGCCGCCCAGGTCCGGCCCGGTGATCTTGATGCCGAGCGGGGTGCGGATGCCGGTCGCAAGCATGTCGATGCGCGTGCGTATCGGGTAGCCCCATGAATTGGTCAATCCGGGCAGGCGCACTTCGCGGTCCAGCTTGTCCATCAGCTCATCGGGCGTCTCTCCGCCCGGCCACTGGCTTTGCGGCTTGAGCAGGATGGTGGTCTCGAACATGGAGAGGGGAGCGGGGTCGGTCGCCGTGTCGGCGCGTCCGGCCTTGCCGTATACGCGCTCCACTTCGGGCATCTGCGCGATGATGCGGTCGGTGACTTGTAGCAGGTTGGCGGCCTCGTCCACCGTGATGCCGGGCAGGGTGCCGGGCATGTAGAGCAGGTCGCCCTCATACAGCGGCGGCATGAATTCGCTGCCCAGCCGCGCCACCGGGATGATGGCCGATGCCAGCAGGCCCAGCGCCAGCCAGGCCACGTGTTTCCTGCGGGTGAGCGCCTTGGCGAGCAGCGGCCGGTATAGCCCGTGCAGCCAGCGATTGAGCGGATTGCGGTTTTCCGCGGAGATTTTCCCGCGGATGAAATATCCCATCAGGATGGGCAGCAGCGTGATGGCCAGCAAGGCGGACGCGGCCATGGCATAGGTCTTGGTATAGGCCAGCGGGGTGAACAGTTTGCCTTCCTGCCCGGTCAGCATGAACACCGGGATGAAGGAGACCGTGATTACCAGCAGGGAAAAAAACAGGGCGGGGCCGGTTTCCAGCGCGCTCTGCCTGGCAGCTTGCCAGTAGTCCCCGGCAAAACCGGGTTTTTCCAGCTGCTTGTGCATGTTTTCTATCATCACGATCGCGGCGTCTATCATGGTACCGATGGCGATGGCGATGCCGCCCAGCGACATGATGTTGGCGGCCACACCTTGGGATTTCATCAGGACGAAGGCGGACAGTATGCCCAGCGGCAGGGTGATGACCGCCACCAATGATGAGCGCAGGTGTGCCAGGAACAGCAGGCAGACCAGGGCCACGGCGAGCGATTCCTCGAGCAGCTTCTCGCGCAGGGTGCTGACCGCCGCATTGATCAGATGGGAGCGGTCGTAAGTCACGACCAGCTCCACCCCCTCGGGCAAGCCGGATTGGAGTTCCGCGAGACGCTCGCGCACAGCCCGTATGGTATCGAGTGCGTTGTGTCCATAGCGCATCACCACGATCCCGCCGGGCGCCTCGCCCTGGCCGTCCAGGTCGGTCACGCCGCGGCGCGGCTCAGGCCCGGTGCCGATGCGGGCCACGTCCTGCAGGCGCACGGGTATGCTCTGCGCTCCGGTGGCGAGGGGAATGTTGCGGATGTCGTCCAGCGAGGAAAGATAACCGTTGCTGCGCACCATGAATTCAGTGCGTCCCAGTTCGACCACCGAGCCGCCCCCGGAGCGGTTGCTGTCGCGCACCGCGGCGGAAACCTGATCGAGCGGGATTTTGTAGGCTGCGAGCCGGTTAGGGTCCACTTCGATCTGGAACTGGCGCACCATGCCGCCAACGCTGGCCACCTCGGCCACGCCGGGCAGGCTCTGCAGCTCGTACTTCAGGTAGAAGTCCTGCACCGCGCGCAGCTGGTCGGGGTCGTAGCGGTGATTGCGGTCTACCAGCGCGTATTCGAACACCCAGCCCACGCCGGACGCATCCGGCCCCAGCGCGGGCGCCACGCCCTGCGGCAGGCGGGGTGCTGCCTGGCTCAGGTACTCGAGCACGCGCGAGCGCGCCCAGTAGGGATCGGTGCCGTCCTTGAACAGCACGTACAGGTACGATTCGCCATACATCGACACGCCGCGCACCGCAGTGGAGCCGGGCACGGAAAGCAGCGCAGTGCTGAGCGGATAGGTGACCTGGTTTTCCACGATGTCCGGCGCCTGGCCGGGGTAGGGCGTCTTGACGATGACCTGCAGGTCGGACAGGTCGGGAATGGCATCGAGCTGGATGCTGCTCGAAGAATAGATGCCCAGCGCCGCCAGCAGCAGGGACGCAATGATGACTGCCAGCCGGTTGCCGAACGACCAAACGATGATGCGGCGGATCATGGTGAGCGATTGTTAATTCAGTGATGCATCCGCTCGGCCGCGGCATGCATCGAAGAGGCGGCATCCAGCAGGAATTGGCCGTTGACCGCAACCTCGGCGCCTTCCTTCAGCCCGGAGACAATCTCGATCATGTCGCCGCTCTCGCCGCCGGTCTCGACAGGAACGGGCAGGAAATGCCCGTTGTCGCGCGACAGCATGACCATGTTGCCGCGCGCGGTGTACAGGATGGCGGAGCGCGGCAGCACCAGCGCATCACGGGGTTGCGCGGCGATGGTGACATCGGCGAACGTGCCGGAACGCAGGTGCAGGCGGGCGTTGTCGAGATAAACGCGCGCGCGCACCCGGTTGTTTTCCGCCACCTGCGAGATGAAATCCAGTTTGGCCTTGACGGACTGGCCGTCGGGCAGGCGGACGCTGACCGGGTCGCCGGTCTTCACCATACCGGCCTGATCCGCGTACAGCGTGACCTCGACCCACACCCTGGATACGTCGGTCAGGGTGAACAGCGGCATCGAGGCCGAGACGAAGGAGCCTTCGCGCACGTTGATCTGCGTGACGACGCCGGAATGGAGGGCTGCGATCTTCACGGTGTCGACCGGCTGTTTGCTGCCTTCGATCTGCTGGATGGTGTCGATGCTGACACCCTCTTCAGCATGCAACCGTGCACGGTCGTTGGCCGCATCGACGCCGAGCTCCATCACGTATTCGTTTTCGCTTCCGAGTGGCGCGTCGATGGTTTGCAACAGCTGCTTGCGGCGCTCTATCGAGCTGAGGTAAGTGCGTTCCCGTGCGATCAGGTCGGGCGAGTAGATTTCGTAGAGCACTTGGTCTGCCCCGACCCTTTCGCCCACCGAATGGACATGCAATTTCCGGATCCAGCCGTCATAGCGAGTGTGCACGGTATAGGTTGCGTTTTCGTCGGCAACGATGTTGCCGTAGGCCAGAATTTCATGGCCAATCACCCCATGCTTGACGCCGGCGAGGCGGATGCCGAGGCGCTGTATGGTCGCGCTGTCGACCTGGACGCCGTGCTCATGGGGCGCACCGCTGGTTTCCACGAGCTTCATGCCGCAGATCGGGCAAGTGCCGGGATGATCCTGCGAGATTTCCGGATGCATCGGACATACCCAGCTGTGGTGGCTCGCTGGAAAGGAATCCGGTGCAGTGGCATCCGCTTTTTGGGAGCCAGTTGATTGTGCAACGAGCGGCTGGGCCGCGCGGTTGAAATAATACATCCCTGCGGCAGTGGCAACTGCCAGCACCAGGAAGGCTGCAATTTTCTTTGTCATGCTTGCAATGTAAAGAAGTCTCCGGATAAGTCCTGGGGTTTCGATAAGGCCCAACCGGAGGCTACCTGTTTTTTCAGGGTAAAAAAAGGGGAGGCGAAGCCTCCCCCTTTGCCCGTGCTGGTATTAACGGATAATCAGCTCGCCATGGCCCCTGTTGGGGTCAGCGCCTGCAGTGCTCAGCAGAACGGTAATCGCGCCGCGCAGGGCCGCGCCCATGCGGTGGTCAACAATCGCGATGCCCGTGACCTTCTTGTCGTTCACCGGTGTGACGATATCAAAGGTGTCAGCTTCGGCTACAGCCACGTTGTAGGTCTGGATGCCATACAGGGTGTTCTTCGGGTTGCCGTTGATGTATACGCGGTCCCAGATGCTGGCGATCGGGTGCAGGGCAACCGGAGAGTTGATGTTGGCGTTCACGAAGAAGATGCGCACGCGTTCGCCAGGCTTGGCGTGCAGCGCGTCCTTGACAAGGTCGCGGCCTGCGTCATGCACTCCGTCGTAACGGAACATTTGGCCGTTGATCAGCGAGCCTTTCTCACCCACGTTCTCCAGCATTGCGCCGTAGTTTTCGACATCGGGGAAGTACTGTTGCTGGATCAGCACGTACTCGCGGTCGGGCTTCGGATAGGCCTTGCTGTAGCCGCCCTTGGGGTCGACGATGATCACGCCGTACATGCCGCGTGCAATGTGCTGCACCATGGGGCTCGCGCCGCAGTGATACATGAACACGCCGGGCACCTTGGCTTCGAACTTGAATTTCTTGGTCTCTCCGGGTTTGATCTGCGCAAATTCGTCCACGGCGCTGACCTGGGCGGCATGGAAGTCCATGGCGTGCGAGTTCTTGTTCTCAGCGGGGTTGTGCAGGGTGAAGTTGACCACGTCGCCTTCAGTCACGCGCACCACCGGGCCGGGAATCTGGCCATCGAATGTCCAGGCCGCCATTTTGGTGCCCTTGCTGTCAACGACCACATCCACTTCCTTGGCGGTCATTTCCACATTTACTTCTTTTGCATATAACTGCTGGGCCGAAATCAGCCCGGCAGCAGCCATCAAGGCTACAGTCAGTTTTTTGAATTGCATTTCACACCTCTCCTAGTTGATAAAACAAAACAACAACTTCCTACTCGCTTTTTACTGCTTCTTTGCTGCTTCTCCCCTCAAACTGCTTTGCTTCAGGAACCGAATTTGCATTTGCACAGCTTGCGCAAATGCTGGACCATGTCCTTGATTTCGTCGTCGCTCAGGGTGTCTCCCCAAGGCGGCATCAGGACGGATTTTTCTATGGACGGGCCGCCTTCCTTGATGACCTTGAATATGGTGTCATCGGAGCGGGCGGACATGGATTTGGCGTCGGTGTGGTCGCGCGGCTGCACCGACATGTCGCGTATGTTGACGCCCTTGCCGTTGCCGTCCATGCCGTGGCATTGCACGCAATAGGTCTTGTAGTTGTCGGCGGCCGTTTCCTTGGCCTGGACCGGCAGGCTGGCCAATGCCAGCGGCAACAGCGCCAGCATGAACTTACTTGGCATCATTTTGTTTCTCCCCCAGTACATTGAAGAAGTACACCAGCTTCTGGATGTTGGCGTCCGAGACATGCTTGTTCGGCATCCAGGTCTTGGAATCCCAAGCCTGCGGATTGCGAATGAAGCTGGCGATGTATTCCGGCTGCAGGCGCTTGGATACGGTGTAAAGCTCGGGGCCGGAAATGCCGCCCTCGTCAGGCTCGTAACGATGGCAGGCCATGCAGCCCAGTGCCTTGTCGAACACCAGCTCGCCCATGAATTCCGAAATCGTTCCCGGCTCTATTTTTTCCTTGGCGATTAGGTCGCTCTTCGGCTTGAACTGCATCAGTGCGCCGGCGACGGCCGTGGCATCGTCCTTGGACAGCGAGACATGGTCCTTGAGCGTGGCTGTGTCCACTTCATCGCGCTTGTCGCCGCGCTTGATGTGGTCGCCGTAAAACATGCCTGCAGGGCGGATGCGCTGCGGCTTCTGCAGCCAGGACACCAGCCATTCCGCGCGGTACTTGTTGCCGGCGTAGAACAGGTCAGGCCCCTTTCGCGCCCACAGCTCCTTCAGGGTTTGCGGCGCGGGGCCTTTCAGGTTGTGGCAGGCGGCGCAGTCCTTCTCCAGGATGGCATTGCCGTCCGCAGCCAGCGCCCCGGCAGCAAGTGCGCCGAAGGAGAGCGCAACCGCACAGCTAAGAATGAGTGAATGCAGCCGCATGGTCATTGCCCCTTCCGTGCGCGAGTCACCGGGGTTCCGGCGAAGTTCGGGTTCATGAACATGCCGTAGCCCTTCTTCATCGATTCGCTGTAGAAGAAGTCCGGGTCGTACTTCTTGTCCTTGTAGGCGTACCAGGAATCCTGCGGCACGCCCTCATACTCGATCACCGTGATCGGGCCGCCCAGCATGCCGCCCATGTAGATGTGGCGGTCCACATGGTCATGGAATATGAACAGGCCGGGGTTGTTCATCTGCACGATGGTGTCGTAACGCTCGCCGGGGCCGACCGGCACGGTGTCTACATAATAAGGGGTTGGCAGCGCATAGCCATCCTTGAAGCTGAACAGTTGGTCGTGGCCGTGCAGGTGCAGCTCGTGCATATCGTCGCCCGCGCCATACATGCGGAACCTGACCACGTCGCCCTTCTTGACGCGGACCGGATGGGACAGCGGGAACGACTTGGCATTCACGGAGAAGTAGTCGGACACGTCGCTGGGCGCTCCGCCCTTGCCGTAAACATTGGCGTAGGCCGATTCCCAGGTGCTCATCATCATGATGACGTCCTTGGTAACCTTCTTCTCATTGGCGTTGGGTTTCTTGGGGTCAATGATGAGCGGTCCCCACATGCCGCGCGTGGCCACATGCTCCCAGACGTTGACGTGGCAGTGATACCACAGGCTGCCTGGGCGGTCAGCCACCCAGTGGTAGGTGTAGGTATCGCCAGGCTCGATGGCCTTCTGGGTGACCCCGGGCACGCCATCGCTCTGCCAGGTACCGACCTGGTTGACCCCGTGCCAGTGGATGGTGTGGGAGAGCGAGGTGTTGTTGGTCACATGCACGGTCACGTCATCCCCTTCCTTGACGTGGAGCAGCGGGCCGGGCACTTGGCCGTTGAACGCAAACACATTGGTGGTGAAGCCGGGGGCGACGGTGATGGTCACCTCATCAATTGTCATGTTGAATTCGCGGTGTTCCGCCCAGCTCAAGAAGGGCGTCAGCCCGAGCAGAAATACCGCAGCTTTTAATATCACCCTGTTCAATTCCATGTCCTCCTCCTGTTGATCCATGAATTTGTTGATGTATTATAAATACATCTTTAAGCTTAAAAAATTCCCGCAAATATTGATGCGGGGGTACTCCTGGCCGGGGATGCCAGCCGGTTAAAGCGGGTGCGACAAATTGACGCACACTATTCCATCATCCATGGTGCTTGTCAATGATTTAATGCATTCACAGTGCATTAATTGCGCCGTCAAGGCGTGGCGCCGGATAGCGCTTGTAATATCAATCGGTTAGCTGATATGGCGCAGGAGGCTAAGGTGCGCTACGGCTTCAGGCTGGAAAAATTTCCCATTTCACGGTGCCGCTGGCATCGCAATACAGGGCATTCGCCCGGGTCTCCCAATCGCCCAGCACCCAGCGTTCGCAGGTAGAGCCGTCCACATGCAGCACGTGGTGGCCGGGGCGGTGGGTGTGGCCGTGGATGAGATTAGGATAGTGGTGCTCGCGCAATAGGCCGAGGACGGCGGCACTGTTTACATCCATGATTTCGCTGCTTTTTTCCTGTTTTTCGTCCTGGCTGCGCGCGCGCAGCTGGGCGATGAAGGCCTTGCGCGCAGCCAGCGGCTGCGCCAGAAATTGCCGTTGCCAGGCCGGGTCGTGCACCTGCTTGCGGTAGGCCTGATATGCCTGATCGTCGGTGCATAACTGGTCGCCGTGGGAGATCAGGGTGGGCTGGCCGTACAGGTCAATCAGGGTGGGATCGGGCAACAGCGTGGCGCCGCACGCGCGCTCCATGCCCGGCCCCATCAGCAAATCGCGATTGCCATGCATCAGCCAGATGCGCGTGCCGCCTGAAGAAAGGTTGTTCAGGGCCTGGACGATGCCGCCGTGGAACGGATCCTCGAGATCGTCGTCGCCCGGCCAGGCCTCGAAAAGGTCGCCCAGGATGTAGAGCGCTTCCGCTTGCGCGGCGGTTTGCTCTATGAAGCGCACAAACTGCTGGGCGATTTGCGGCTGATAGGCGCTAAGGTGCAGGTCGGAAATGAATAAAGTGTGGCGCATGGCAGCCATCCGGGTTGGGGAAGCAGCCTCCCGTGCGGCACCCCCATCCCTGGTAGAGGGATTACTTGACCACTTCAGCCTTGATGATGACCACATCTTCCTCGGGCACGTCCTGGAAGCCGCTGCTGCGGCCAGTTTTCACCTTCTTGATCGCATCCACCACTTCCTTGCCTTCCACCACCTTGCCGAAAACGCAGTAACCGTAGCCCTGGCTGGTGGGGGCGGTGTAGTTCAGGAAACCGTTGTCCTTCACGTTGATGAAGAACTGCGCGGTGGCCGATTGCGGCTCGCTGGTGCGCGCCATGGCAATGGTGTAATTGTCGTTGGAAAGGCCGTTGGCCGCTTCATTCCTGATGGGTGCGCGCGTCGGTTTTTGCTTCATGCCGGGCTCGAAGCCGCCGCCCTGGATCATGAAGTTGTTGATCACGCGATGGAAGATGGTGCCGTCGTAAAAACCGCTGTTCACATATTCGAGAAAGTTCTTGACGGTCTCCGGCGCCTTGTCGGCGTCCAGTTCGATAATGATGTCGCCTTTGTTGGTGTGCAGTTTGACCATGTCGTGGTTTCCTTTGGTTTGGGGGGTGGGATGGCCGCATGCCGCCAGCGCCAGGGAAAACAAGATGGCGGTCAGCGGCAGGGCGAATGGCTTGATGCGGGACAATTTCATGCGCGGCTCCTGTATGAAAGGCCAGATGAAAATGACTCAGGGCTTGGCAGAGGCGGCGGGCGCAGAGGCGGCGGACGGTATCGTCACCGTTTGCGGGCGCGCAGTGCTCTTCGGGAATAGCTGCCGGGTAGTCGCCAGCTTGGACTGCAGGCTGGCATTGTTGGGGTCCAGCTGCAGCGCACGTTCGTATTCCTTGCTGGCCATCTTCGCATAGATCTCGCCCAGATTCTCATGCGCCAGCGCATAGGTGGGCTGGATGCGGATGGCCATTTCCACAGCGGTCTTTGCTTTTTCGTACTGTCCCTGCAACGCATAGAGCAGGCCCAGGTTGTTATAGGGCTCGGGGCGGTCGGGCGCATCCTCGGTCAGCGCCTGGAAGACTACGATGGCATCGTCGGTCTTGCCCTTTTCGATCAGGATGACGCCCTTGAGGAAGCGCGCCTGAACGTCCTTGGGTTTGCTGGCCAGTATGCCCTGCACCTTGTCCAGCGCCTGGTCGTATTGTTTCTGCTTGAACAATTTGTTGGCGTCCTGAATATCGTCGGCGCGGGCTGTCTGGCCGGTGAGCAGGAGAAGCACGCCGGCACCAAGCAGGGCAAGCGGGCGGAAGCGGTAAAACAGATTCATAGTTGGTTATCCCGGGGCGACAGAACCGGCATCTAGCCGTGAAAATGCACGGGATTCTATCAAATTAGGCTGCCGGTTTCACGCGTTATCGTGCATCAAGCTTGCTGCACCTGCGTAAGATCGCGGGATTTCGGGTAAAATCGCCGGCATTTCACACGCTTGAGCCAGGATATTCCAGATATGAGCCGCGATGCATCAGCCCCGGTGGTCAAGCCGCCCGTTTCCAACTTCATCCGCACCATCATCGATGCCGACCTTGCGAGCGGCAAGCACAGCAGCATCGTCACGCGTTTCCCGCCCGAGCCCAACGGCTACCTGCATGTAGGCCACGCCAAATCCATCTGCCTCAATTTCGGGTTGGCGCAGGATTATCAGGGCAAGTGCAACCTGCGCTTCGACGACACCAACCCGGAAAAGGAAAACGAGGAATATGCGCAGTCCATCCAGGACGACGTGCGCTGGCTGGGTTTCCAGTGGAATGGCGAGGTCCGCTGGGCATCGGATTATTTCGATGCACTGTACGATTTTGCCGTGGAGCTCATCAACAAGGGGCTGGCCTATGTGGACAACCTCACGCCGGAGCAGATGCGCGAGTACCGCGGCACGCTGACCCAGCCCGGCAGGAACAGCCCGAACCGCGACCGGCCCGTTGCCGAAAATTTGGACCTGTTTGCGCGCATGAAAAACGGCGAGTTTGCGGACGGAAGCCTGGTGCTGCGCGCAAAAATCGACATGGCCTCGCCCAACATCAACATGCGCGACCCGGTCATTTACCGCATCAAACGCTCGCACCACATCCGCACCGGCGACAAGTGGTGCCTCTACCCGATGTACGACTATACCCACTGCATCTCCGACGCGCTGGAGGGCATTACCCACTCCATCTGCACGCTGGAGTTCGAGGATCACCGTCCGTTGTATGACTGGGTGTTGGACAACATCACCATCCCCTGCCATCCGCGCCAGTACGAGTTCTCGCGGCTGGAGCTGCACTACACCATCACCAGCAAGAGGAAGCTCTTGCAACTGGTGGCCGAGCAGCGTGTCAGCGGCTGGGACGATCCGCGCATGCCCACTATTTCCGGCATGCGCAGGCGCGGCTATACGCCGGAAGGCATACGCGAGTTCGCGCGCCGCATCGGCGTATCCAAGAGCCCGAACATCGTGGACATGTCCGAGTTGGAATCGTCTATCCGCGAAGACCTCGAGGTGCGCGCGCCGCGCGTGATGGCGGTGATCAACCCGCTCAAGGTCACCATCACCAACTTTGAGGGCGCTTCGTCGCGCGAAGCCGATTTTCACCCGAACCAGCCCGAGCTGGGCGCGCGCGTGGTGCCGTTTGGCCGCGAATTGTTCATCGAGGCGGATGATTTCGCCGAAGTGCCGCCGTCCGGCTGGAAGCGCCTGACCCTGGGCGGCGAGGTGCGCCTGCGTCACAGTTACGTCATGCGCTGCGACGAGGCGGTAAAGGATGCGGCCGGCAAGGTGGTCGAGCTCAAGTGCAGCATAGACCACAACACGCTGGGCAAAAATCCGGAAGGGCGCAAGGTGAAGGGCGTGATTCATTTCGTGGCGCGTGAGCATGCAGTGGTGGCTGAGATCAGGCTGTACGACCGCCTGTTCACCATTGCGGAGCCTGATTCGGATAAGGAAAAAAGCTTCCTCGAATACCTCAATCCCGCATCGCTCACCGTGGTTCAGGGCTGGGTGGAAGGATGCGTGAAAAATTCATTGCCCGAAATGCGCTACCAGTTCGAGCGCCTGGGCTATTTCTGCGCCGACCGGCGCGACCACAACCCGGGC
>DATDDB010000003.1:0-4943 GCA_036524005.1 Gallionellaceae bacterium
TAGGGCAATTCGTTTCTTCATGGCGTCTTAACAGGGCGAACGGCCTCATTCTACTCGACACCGGCCCGCGTCACTGTTAAATTTGGTCCGTTACCATCACGTTAAAGCACCTTGATCGATATGGAAAATACTACCAAACACCATCAGCTCATCATCCTTGGTTCCGGCCCGGCCGGTTACACCGCCGCGGTTTATGCCGCGCGCGCCAACCTCAAGCCCGTGCTGATCACCGGACTGGCCCAGGGCGGGCAACTGATGACGACCACCGAGGTGGACAACTGGCCGGCCGACGTGAACGGCGTGCAGGGGCCGGAGCTGATGCAGCGCTTTCAGCAGCACGCGGAGCGCTTCAACACGCAGATCATCTTCGACCATATCCACACCGCAAAGCTGAAGCAGAAGCCTTTTACGCTGGAGGGCGATAGCGGCATCTACACCTGCGATGCGCTGATCATCGCTACCGGCGCTTCGGCGCAGTATCTGGGTCTGCCCTCGGAAGAGGCATTCATGGGCAAGGGCGTTTCCGGCTGCGCCACCTGCGACGGGTTTTTCTACCGCAACCAGGAAGTGGCAGTGATCGGCGGCGGCAATACCGCGGTCGAGGAAGCGCTGTATCTGGCGAATATCGCCAAGCATGTGACGCTGGTGCACAGGCGCGATACGTTCCGCGCCGAGCGCATCGAGGTTGATCTGCTGATGGAACAGGTGAAGGCAGGCAAGATCACCCTGCAGCTCAAGCAGGTGCTGGACGAGGTGCTGGGCGATGACAGCGGCGTGACCGGCATGCGCACCAGGCATGTGGAGACGGGCGCGACGCAGGAATTCAAACTGGCCGGCGTGTTCATCGCCATCGGCCACAAGCCCAACACCGACATCTTCGCCGGGCAGCTGGAAATGGACGGCGGCTACATCGTCACCAAGGGCGGACGCCACGGCGATGCCACCGCGACCAGCATCCCCGGTGTGTTCGCGGCGGGCGACGTGCAGGACTACATCTACCGCCAGGCCTGCACCAGCGCCGCAACGGGGTGCATGGCGGCACTGGATGCCGACAAGTACCTGGCGGCTCTGGGCAAGCCTTGAACGCCCGGAACAACACTCCATCATCCGAAGATGCCGAACTCTTCCGGCAAACGCTGGATGGCGTCACGCCGCTAAAGCACACCGGACGCATTGCGCCCAGCACGACGCCGCGCCCGGCAATCGTCCGCCCTCCTCTGCCCTCGCACACCGTGCTCGACACCCTGTCCGATCACGGCGCGGGCGAAACCGCCCCGGCCGAATATCTTGGCAACGGCCTCTCGCGCATGACCTTGCGCAAGCTCAAGCGCGCACAATTCCCGGTGCAGGACAGCCTGGATCTGCACGGCCTAGATAGCGATGGGGCGCGAAAACTGCTGCTGGAATTCCTGCGCGAGGCTTTTCAGCGCGGCCTGCGCTGCGTGTGCATCATCCACGGCAAGGGGCGGCATGTGGAAAGCGGCGAAGGAATATTGAAAATCCGCACACGCCACTGGCTGACGCAATGCCCAGAAGTACTGGCCTTCTGCGAAGCGCCACTCAATCACGGCGGCGGCGGGGCGGTGCTGGTGCTGCTGAAATCAAATTCAGTAGTGCAGGAATAAGCTCACCGCAAGGCGTATTGCCACCGAAAACCTTCCCGCCTCATTGTGGATCGGAGCCATCCTTGAGTTCTTGATTGGCCTGCTGTTCCTCACGGGCCAGTTGATTTTTCTGGACCTCGCTGCGTGCCGCAATTTCCACGCACCGTGGATGGCGGCAATAATATACCTCGCCGAAAGGCAGGCAATAATCGCAGATGAATCGGTCTTCATTCAGGCAAAACACCAATCCGCCTTGCCCGCTGTATGTTGCGTGGCAGGTTGCACCAGCCGGCTTCCTTAAAGGTGGAAATTCCATGTGGCTTTCTCCATGCAGCCAACGCCCGCATTACACGTAATTAAACTGTATGAGGGCCGGCGTTCATTGCGGGTTTTCTCCACCCGTCAAATTATTCCCTTTAGCTACTTAAAATATGCATTTGGCATGCCATTTAATAGTAAATAACCCATGGGAAATTGCCAATAAGTATAAATACTTACTATACGTGGGGAGATTGACCCAATTGCAGCGGCCCCTCGACTATGAGCCGCCAGCGCGAAAGAGCCGTTTCCTGGCTTCCTCCAGCACCAGCATGGCGAGCGCAAAAGGAATGACATATAACCATACGCCAAGAGCAATGGGAGAAGTGCCGAATATGGCGTTGCCCCACCGGGTGTAATCAATCAGCAGAATCAGCACGATTTCCGCAGCCACCCCCCCCAGCAGCAGACGGTTGCCTGACAGTCCGGAGGCAAGAATAGACCGCTCGGTGCTTCTGCACAGGAATACGTTCACCACCTGCATCACAATGATGGCGCTCAGGGTTGCGGTGGTGGCTTGCAGATACAGCGGGGCATTGTGTGCCAGCACTTCGCCATAATTCCAGCCGCCCTCATGTAGCACATAAAAGAACGCAGCCATGGCGGCTGCGGCTTCCATGACGCCGAGGAACAGATACGCGCGGGCAATCAGGGACCAGTTCAGCAAGCGCTCGGCGCGCGGGCGCGGCGGACGCTGCATGATGGCGGCATCCGGCTTCTCCGCGCCCAGCCCCAGCGCGGGAAGCGTGTCGGTGCCGAGATCGACGACAAGAATCTGGATGACGGTCAGCGGAAGGGGAATTTTAAATGCGGCGAAAGCAAGGTAGGGAACCAGTTCAGCCACATTGTGCGTGAGGATATAAACGAGGAATTTGCGGATATTGTCGAACACGGCGCGCCCTTCCTCGATGGCGCTGACGATGCTGGCGAAATTGTCATCCAGCAAAACCATGTCGGCCACTTCCCTGGTCACGTCGGCGCCCGCGATGCCCATGGCGATGCCGATATGCGCCTGCTTGAGCGCGGGCGCATCGTTCACCCCGTCTCCGGTAACCGCGACGATGTGTTTCTTGCGCTTCAGCGCATTGACGATCAGCATCTTCTGATCCGCCCCCACCCTGGCGAAAATGATTTCCGGCGCGTCGAGGGCGAGCTGCAACTGGGCTGGCGTATAGCGCCGCAGTTGTTCGCCGGTAATGACCACGGGGGCGTGCGCCAGGCCTATTTCGCGCGCGATGGCCGTCGCGGTGTGCGGATGGTCGCCGGTGACCATGATGACCTTGATGCCCGCGGCATGGCACTTGGCAATGGCCTCCGGAACTTCCGGGCGCGGCGGGTCTTCCAGCCCGGCCAGGCCGGTCAGGATCAAATCGTGCTCAAGGGCAGGTTGCTTTTCCCCATCGCTCACCCGGCGAAAGGCGAAGGCCAGAATGCGCAAACCCTGATCGGCCATGGCATCCTGCGCCTCCAGCAATTTGCGTTTCCAGGCATCGTCCAGCGGCAGCACCCCATTCCCAGTCTGGGCGCCGGAGCACAACGGCAGCACCTTCTCCAGTGCGCCCTTGCAATGCAGCACCAAACCATCCGCATCCTTCACCACCACCGACATGCGCTTGCGGTCGGTATCGAACGGAATCTCTCCCACACGCGGACGCTCCGCCAGTTCGGGGACGACGCCCTGTGCCATGCGCGCCAGCGCCACTTCCATGGGATCGCCGAGCCAGCCGCCGTTCACAGCCTTCAGGTTGTGGCATAGCCCAGCGGTCTCGAACAACGAACGGTGGCTGTCGCGCAACGCAGGCGACACCTCATCCGCACCGTAAAACGCACCGCCGAGAAACAGCCTCTTCACCTGCATGATGTTCTGGGTCAGCGTGCCGGTCTTGTCGGTGCAGATCACGCTGGTGGAACCCAGGGTTTCCACCGCGGGCAGGTGGCGAATCAGGGCGTTCCGCTTCGCCATGCGCTGTGTGGCCATGGCGAGCGACAGCGTCAGCGTGGGCAACAGCCCCTCGGGGACATTAGCCACGATGATCCCGATGGCAAAAATGAAATTTTCCCAGAAGGTCAGGCCGATGAATTGTCCGATAATGAAAAACACGATACCCAGAATGGTCGCCAATAGTGCCACCAGGCGGCTCAGGCGGCCAATCTCGCGCTGAAGGGGCGAAAGCGCCTCCCGTGGGGCCTGGGTCAGGTGCGCTATTTTTCCAAACTCGGTATGCATGCCGGTGGCGAACACCACGGCCTTGGCTTCGCCCGAAACCAGCGAGGTTCCGGTAAACAGGATGTTCCCGCCCTCCATCAGCTCCTCTTCGCGGCCAGGCTCGGCGTTCCTTGCTTTGGGCAACGATTCGCCGGTGACTGTCGCGTTGTTGACACGCACGCCGAAGGCCTCAATCAGGCGGCAGTCCGCGGGCACGCGGTCGCCCTCCCCCAGGTGCACGATGTCGCCCGGCACCAGTTCCTCCGCCGGAATCCGGAGATTCTCGTTTTCCCTCACCACCACCACTTGCGCGGGCAACAGCTGGCGCAACGCGGCGATGGCTTCTTCCGCGCGGTGTTCCTGCCAGAACGAAAACAACCCGTTGACCACAATTACACCCAGCATAGCGACGCCCAGCATGGCCATGCCCTTGCCGGGATCGTAAAACTCGGCCACGAAAGCCAGCACCGCCGCCAGCCACAGGATGAGCGCGAAGAAATGCGTGAATTCGCGCAGCAGGCGCAAAACCAGATGCTCGCGCGCCGCTTCTTCCACGCGGTTGGGTCCGTATTCCAGCAGACGTCCTGCGGCGGCTGCATGGCTCAGGCCCTGCGGGCCGCTATGCAGGCTCTTGATGGCTTCGTCGGCAGTAAGCTGGTGGATTTTCATGCCAGAACTGCGCTCAATGCTGCGGCTCGCTCCCGCCCTGCTCCTCGGCATCCACGACATCGGCGAGTTCACGCAGGGCGGTGGCGATCAGCACGGGATAGGCGCTGCCTTCTTCCAGTGATGACATACTTGCAGGCAATTGGCGC
>DATDDB010000004.1:0-3467 GCA_036524005.1 Gallionellaceae bacterium
GCTGATCGCCGAGCGCGGCTCGGACGAGAAGTTGTGGGGCTCGATGGTGAAGCCCACCATGCAGCGCCGCAAGCCCGGCTTCAATGAAACCTACTACGGCTACCGCTCGTTCAAGGAGCTGATCGAAGATGCGCAGAAGCACAAGCTGGTCGTGCTGGTGCGGGACGAGAAGTCGGGGCAGTACACGATTCGGCTGCCTGCAGCGGAATGAAGTTAAAGGCTGTCTGCCACCTCCGTTTTCTTCCACCACGGTAACCTTTGCCGGATCCCGGAATTGTGAATTCCGACGAGCCCGTCAACCAATGGAGTGACAGTGAGCAAGAACACAGCGCGTTACACACTTTTCCTTATTTTCTTTGTCTCGGGCTTTACGGGACTGATTTATGAGTCTCTCTGGTCCCATTACCTGAAGCTGTTTCTGGGTCATGCCGCATACGCGCAAACGCTGGTGCTGGTGATCTTCATGGGAGGGATGGCTTTGGGGGCTGCTGTTGTCGGAAAGATCAGCCAGAACCTGAAAAATCTCCTGACTGGTTATGCCATGGCGGAAATCGGCATTGGCTTGCTGGCCCTCGTTTTTCATTCCCTGTTCTCCGGGCTTGTTGACATCTCGTTTGCCCAGATAATGCCCAACCTGGGTTCCCCCCTGGCAGTGGAAGCCTATAAGTGGGGAGTCGCACTACTGCTTCTGTTGCCACCCTCGGTGCTGCTGGGGACCACGTTTCCTCTCATGAGCGGGGCGATATTGCGTCGGTTTCCGGGAGTGGCGGGAGGAAACCTCGCGACTCTCTACTTTTCCAATAGCCTTGGCGCCGCACTAGGGGCTTTGGCCGCTACGTTTATCCTGATCGGCCTGCTGGGTTTGCCGGGTACGCTGCAGCTTGCAGGCTTGATAAATTTGCTGATTGGCATTTCAGTCCTGCTATTTGCCCGGGTTCCGGAGAATATTCCATCGCGCGGGGTCTTCTCTGCAGAACGCAACAACGGGCGCTCTGGGGCGCTGTTCCTTGCGGCCGCTTTTGTTACCGGTGCCGCATCTTTCATCTATGAGGTGAGCTGGATACGGATGCTCAGCCTTGTGCTGGGGAGTTCTTTCCACGCATTTGAACTGATGCTTAGCGCATTCATCGCAGGTCTGGCCTTTGGCAGTCTGGCGATTCGCCGCCGCATCGACCGGATCGCCAATCCCCTGTCGGCCGCTGCAGCGATCCAGATCGCCATGGGCATCCTTGCGGTGCTTACCCTGCCAATCTACGTGCATTCATTCGAATGGATGGGAGAGTTGGTACGCACCCTGGACAAAGACGACCAAGGCTACATACTGTTTAACTTGGCTAGTCATGGTATTGCTTTCGCTGTGATGTTGCCCGCGACCTTCATGGCGGGGATGACCCTGCCCCTATTTACTCATGCCTTGATTCGAAATGGTCACGGTGAGCAAAGCATAGGTGCGGTCTATGCGGCTAACACCGTAGGGGGAATTGTCGGCGTCATTGTTGCCATGCAGCTTGCGCTGCCAAACATCGGGCTGAAGTTGACCCTTGCCAGCGGTGCACTTCTCGACATTGGTTTGGGGTTGTTACTGCTGCGTGTGGCTGGTACCTCGCCCCGCGTGTGGGCAGCCGCGCTGGCTTCCCTGGTGATACCGGTGATGGCAGTTCGTCTTGTTGCACTGGACGGCGCAACTCTGGCGAGCGGGGTGTACCGTACCGGCGTTTCCCAGCTTGACAATAGTATGAACACGCTCTTCTATCGAGATGGCAAGACCGCATCGATCAGTGTTGTCGAACGAGATTCGATACGCAGCATCCGTACCAATGGCAAGCCGGATGCCAATATAGAAATGAATCCTCAACGGTCAGCCACGGCTGACGAGCTCACCATGGTAATGGCCGCGGCTGTTCCGCTGGCCATGAGACCTGATGCGCGCAAGGTAGCGAACATCGGATTTGGATCCGGCCTTACCGCACATACCGTGCTGGCCAGCCCGAACATCGTCGAACTCGAAAACATTGAAATAGAGCGTGCGGTCATTGAGGGAGCCCATGCATTTCGTCCGCGCGTGGAGCGCGCCTACAGCGATCCACGCGGCCGAATCAACATTGAAGATGCCAAAAGCTGGTTTGCCCGGCGCAATACGCAATTCGACATCATCATTTCCGAGCCATCCAACCCATGGGTAAACGGCGTGTCCAGCCTGTTTTCCGAGGAGTTCTATGCGCAAACGCGCACCTACCTGAATGATGGAGGGCTGCTGGTGCAATGGCTTCACCTGTATGAATTCAACGCGCGGTTGGCATCTTCCGTCGTTATGGCGCTGAGCAGGCATTTTGAAGATTACACCATTTATCTCACCGACGACTCCAACATACTCATTGTCGCCATCAAGAATGGCCGGTTGCCTTCCTTGTCCCGGAAGGTGGTCGAGCAGGGCGCCATGTCTCGCGAACTCAGCCGGGTTGGCATACGTAGCCTGGATGATCTTGCGTTGCGGCATTTGGGGACGGCGGCCATGTTCAATTCCATGCTGGGAGCTCTTGGAGCGCCGAAAAATTCGGATTTCTTCCCTTATGTGGAGTTGAACGCCCCCAAGGCGCGCTTCCTCAACGACGGGGCAACGGAATTTCCGAGGCTGGGAGTCTATCCGCTACCCTTGATCGAGATGCTCAATAATCGGGATTCCAGATGGGAATCAGGAAATCTCACACCCTCGGACAACATGCGTTTCACTATGGTGAAACAAGCGCAAGTGATAAAAGCGGCGTTACTCGGATTGCCATATCAAGATGAAAAAGTGCGCGAGCAGATGGAAGGCTGGCGAAAGCGACTGAGTGTCTGCACGAAGAGCAGTCCGGAAGAAACGTTATCGGCAATGCAAGAGATCGCTCTCGCGACATTGGCCCATTTGGACCAGAACAACCTCAGGGCACTGTGGAAGAAACCTGGCTGGCTGCACTGCGCGTCTCCCCGGATCGCGTCGCGGCTGGCTGTCTATCAAGCCGTGGCACGCAGGGACGCACCGGCCATGCTGGCGGCCGCGGAGTCCGCGCTTCTGGAATGGCAGGAAGATGTCGAATGGAACCGGTACGTTTTTGAGGTAGGCCTGCTTTCCGCGCGGGTTCTTGCAGACGACATGGCTGTTGACCGGCTATGGGAAAAGCACGGCCGAGAACTCTATGCCGACGGCCGGATGTCGCCTGAACTGGTGTTGTTGCTGAACTACAAAATCGAGCCTCGGTAAATCGTTCTGGGAGGCTCTTTGAACGGACATCTGCTCCGGATCTGGCCGGGATTACGCGTAACGTCAAGAGCGGGAGGCGTGCCGTCACTCAGGGTATTGCGCGAGAATACGGAGTACCCATGAGCTGGAAAGAATCGCAAATCGCCCGCTTTACCCCTGGTGCTATAATCCGCGCCTCTTTTGAAGGCGTAAAGCAATGTCCGCAGTCCTGAATTTCAAATCCCAT
>DATDDB010000005.1:0-13204 GCA_036524005.1 Gallionellaceae bacterium
GCAGCCGGGTTGTTGATCGGCCTGAATTCCTTGTCTGCGCAAGCCGCGACTGTAAACAGCGCACCGTTTAACGTCACCATCAATCTGACCTCAACATGCACATTCACTGCGCCCACCAACGTGGTGTTTAACTACACCTCGTTCAGCGCAACCGTTGTGAATGCTACGGCTTCCACCTTTAACGTTACTTGCACCAATACGCTGCCGTATACCGTGTCGCTGCTGACATCGCCCACCTTGCTGGCACCGGCTTTCCCGGTGACTGACTCTGCGGTCGGCCTCGCTTATTCCCTGGCCATTGCAGCTCCGGCCGGTGGTGGTACAGGTACTGGCCTGGCCCAGGCATATCAGGTCACCGGCACCATGGCAGCAGGCCAAGCCGGTAATTGTGCAACCGCCGGCGGAGCTTGTACCAACGCCGCCGCCACCAACAACACGTATGTGGTAACCATCGTTTACTAAACCGTGACTTTGTTAACGATTAAAGTGAGACGACTTTGCTGACACCGGGATATGAGGATCAACTGTTCCAAATATCGTCACCGTCAGCCTGATGCTGTCAGGAAATCCATATTCCTGACAGCAGCCTTGCTTGGTGTCTGGTCTGCATCCGGCAATGCGGCGCAGCAAACCAGCGCGTCATTTTCTGTCAACATCAACCTGCAAGCCAGTGGCGTGCCGCCCACCGGCGCCGCGCCAGCCGCAGTACCTGCCTCCATCTATTGCCGCAGCGGCTCCATGGTTGGCGCCTTTGGATCTCCGGTGACCGTGGTTTGCACCACAGGCATGACAGGTGTAGCGGGTATGCCGACAGGCGTCGCCAGCCTGCCCTGGACCGCGATGCCGGACAATTCATATCACTTCGTGCTCAGCAACTATCGCGAGGGCGAGCAATTCCGCGCAATTGACAGCTATGGCGGTGCGGGCACCGTCGCCTCCTGGCGGATGATCAAATTGCACGACAGGGATTATCTTGAAATGATGCTGCACTGGTGAGCGCCTGGAAAACGAAAGAGAGCCCCGAAATTTTAAGATTTTTGAGAACCACCGCACTCGGAATCCTGGCATTTTGTGCCGTTGCCCCGGCTTTTGCCGGCATGTTTTCCGTCACCCCGGTGCGCATTTACATGAAGCCCGGTGACAAGGCGGTCGCGATCACCATCACCAATGAAAGCGAAGAACAACTGGTAATGCAGGCCGACGTGTATTCGTGGAAGCAGAAGGCGGATGGCACAGACGACCTGGCGCTCACCGAGGACATGCTGGTCTCCCCGCCCATCATCAAGGTCCCGGCCAAGTCGCACCAGGTGGTGCGCCTTGCCAGGCTGGTTCCGCCGCAGCCCGAGCAGCAGATGACTTACCGCCTGATCGTGCGCGAAATCCCGGAAGCCAGGCCCCTCAAGGACAAGGTTCAGGTTCAGCTGGCCCTGGCGTTTTCATTGCCGGTGTTCATTACGCCGCCGGCCGCCAAGAACAAGCTGGATTGCACCATCGCAAGAACTGCGGCGAACGCGGTGAATGCAGTTTGCGAAAACACCGGCAACGCATACGCCCAGCCGCTCAATTTCGTGTTGACCGGCGCGGCGGGCGACAAGCAACTGGCCTCCCGCTCCCAGGGTGGATATATCCTGCCGGGCATCAAGCGCAATTTTGAAATCAAGGCCGAGACCGGACGGATTCCTGCCGGGAAAACCAGGCTTACCGTAACACTGGATGACGGAAGCAAGCAGGCATTTGATTTAACACTGGCCGAATAGGGACAAGCGCGTGGGTCGCATTCTCAGCCTGCGCCCCGCCCTGCTGGCGATGTGCCTCTGGCCCTGTGCGGCAACAGTCCAGGCCCAGCCCGCCTTGCCTGCATCGGCGCCTGCAGCTTCAGCACCTGCACCGGCCACTGGGGAAGTCGTGCTCAACAACGTCAACCGCATCATGCCGCTGGAAGTCGTGATAAATGGCGCAAAAACCGGCACCTGGCTGCTCCTGGACCGGGGCGGGGAAATGTTTGCCCCTGCCGACGCATTCACCGAATGGCGCGTGCAATTGCCCCCGAACGTAAAGCCGATAGACTTCAAACTGCAGGGGCAGCCATATTATCCGCTTTCCGCCGTGCCGGGATACCGCTTCAAGCTGGACATCGCCGACCAGAGGGCAGAGCTGCTGTTTTCGCCCGAGGCGTTTTCCGCGACCCGCCTGACCCAGGAAGCGGCGAAAAGACCGGTGGTTAGCCCGGTCCTGCCCAGCGTCTTCCTGAACTACGACTGGAACTACCTGACCACCACCCAGCCGAACGCCCCTACCACGAAAGACCTGGGCGTCATTACCGAATTGGGCGCTTCCGGCTCCATGGGCGTGCTGACCAGCAGCCAGGTCGGGCGCAATTTGTCCAACGAGGCCGCCGCCACGGGAACACCGCGTGCATGGACACGGCTCGAAACCACTTACACCAGGGATTTCCCGGACTCCAACCGCACGCTCAGGATAGGCGATACAACCACTCCAGCCGGCATGTGGGGACGCAATGTGTATTTTGGCGGCATCCAGTATGGCACCAACTTTGCGTTGACGCCGGGATTCACCAGCCAGCCGCTTCCCGTGCTGGCAGGCACTTCCACCGCGCCATCCACGGTGGAAATGTACGTCAACGGCGTATTGCGCCAAGTTTCGAAAGTGCCGGCGGGTCCCTTCGTGATAGACAGCAACCCGATGATGACGGGCAGCGGCGACGTGCGCATGGTGGTGCGCGACATACTCGGACGCGACACCGTAATCGAACAGTCGTTTTTCACCAGCTCGCAGATGCTGGCCGCAGGACTCGACGACTGGAGCGTGCAGGGCGGCAGCCTGCGGCGCAACATGGGCATGGAAAGCAACGGCTACGGCCCCGGCTTTGCCACCGCTATCTGGCGCCATGGCTACAGCAATTACGTGACGCTGGACGGACGCGTGGAAGCAACGCCGCAAACGCGGACCGCAGGCATGGGAACGGTATTTTCCATGCCTTGGCAAATGGTGGGCCGGGCCTCGCTGGCTGGCAGCACAGGACAAAGCGGGGGCGGCAATTTATGGCTGCTGGGACTGGACCACCAAAGCCTGCATAACGGCATTTCGTTCCAATTGCAGCGCGCATCCATCAACTTCCGCCAGCTCGGGCAGGGCATCAATACGCTGCCGGTCAAGCAACAACTGGCGGGCAACTGGACCCACATCACCGAAAGCTCGGGCTCTTATGGCATGGGGCTGGCTTCATTCACCCAGTTCGACAACACCCGCGTATCCACCGTATCGGCCAACTATTCCGTAAATGTCGGCCAGCACAGCAACCTGAGCTTTAATGCCAACCGTGCGGTATACGGTACGACCGGAACCTCCGTAGCCGTATTCTTCTACATGCCCCTGGATAACGGCCGCATCGTAGACGCTTCCGCAAGCAAACAGGATTCCTGGGTCTCCGCTTCGAAAAACCCGAGCCTGGACGATGGCTTGGGCTGGCGCGTGCTGGCGGGCCGCAGGCAGGCCCAGCCGCACGAGGAAGGGGGCGTGAACTACCTGGGACGTTATGGCCAGGTGGCCGGCGATGTAAGCGCCTCACCCGACATGAAAGCAGCACGCGTCGGGGCTGCCGGCGGACTGGTGCTGACCGATGGCAGCCTGTTTGCCACCCCGCGGATGGACCAGAGCTTTGCACTGGTCGAAGTGGGGGACTATGACAACATCGGAGTAGGACTGGGCAACACCGTGCTGACTCATACCAACGACAAGGGCAGAGCGCTGGTTCCGCGCCTGATGGCATACCAGAACAACCCGGTGCGGCTGAATCCGGATGACCTGCCGGTAAGCGCGGAAATCGAAAACGTGGAACAGTTTGCAGTGCCTTCGTACCGCAGCGGCGTCAAGGTGGCCTTCCCGGTGCGCGGCGGACGCGGAGCCCTGCTGAAAATCGTCCTCGAAGATGGACAGCCCGCCCCAGCCGGTGCAACGGTGCATGTCGAAGGCGACAAGGAAGAGTTTTTTGTGGCGCGGCGCGGCGAGGCATATGTCACCGGCCTGCAGGCCAACAATAATGTGCTGCTGGACTGGAACGGACAGCAGTGCAAATTCGCCGTCACTTTACCTCCCGCGACGAAGGATGACATTCCGCGCGTGGGGCCGCTGCTATGCAAAGGAGTAACCCGATGAAATCCGCATCCATCCTGTTGAGGGCCATCCTGGGCTTGGGAACGCTTGCCCTGCTGGCGTTTGCCAGCACTGCACAGGCCAGAGTCACTTGCGTAGTCACCAACCCGGCGACATTGAGCATCTCCTACGGCTCCCTTTATAACCTGGTCTCGGGAAGCTTTTCCGTCAAATGCACGAATAACACGGCGACCGCCCGTACTGCAACCTACCAGTTGCAGGCCACCGTTTCGGCGAATGCGACGGGAACGCAAAGGCGCGCCAAGGGCTTGCTGGGCGGTTTTCTCAACTACAGCCTGACCACGGACAGCGCATGCCTCGCCCCATGGAATGCCACCACGCCCAATTACAACCCGGTAGCGGCCTATACCACCCCCGCGCTGGTGAGCACAAACCCCGCAGGCGACCTCCATATTTTTTTCTATTACGTCTGCGTACCCGCCGGCCAAACGACCCTCGCTGCGGATACCTATTCGGACACCATCGCAATTCAGTTCATAAAGAACACGGTGAGCGGCGGTACCGTTACCTGGACCAACGGCGCCGCCTTCACCGTGCTAAGTGCCAAATTATATGGCACCTGCAGCTTCACGACGCCGCCCGGCAACATGACTTTCAATTACACCTCGATGAGCGCGACCGCGGCGACCGCGAGCACCACTTTCGCCACCACCTGCACCAATACCCTGCCCTATACCATGGCGCTCGACGCCACCAGCGGCACGATCAACGGGGTGAACTACACGCTGGCATTGAGCGCTGCCAGCGCCACTGGCACCGGGGTGGCACAAACGTACACCATCAACGGCAACATCGCCGCCGGGCAAACTGGCACTTGCGCCACAGCCACCTGCACCGGCTCGCAGGCGCGCACGATAACCATCACCTACTGACCCTGCCCAGCCCGCGCCGGATATTGCCAATTTCCGCTGCGCGGGCCACATCTTCATTCGGCGCACCCTGGCATTTACCGGCAGGCATGCATTTCGCCGGAAAATATCGTAAGATGCAACAAGAATGGCATCGAAACAATAACAACAGTGGAGGTGCGACATGGCAAAAAAGAATGCTTTCTATGCGCAGTCCGGCGGTGTAACCGCAGTTATCAACGCTTCCGCTTGTGGGGTCATAGAGACCGCGCGCAAGCACAAGAATAAAATCGGCAAGGTGTATGCCGGGCGCAACGGCATCATCGGCGCGCTGACCGAAGACCTGATCGACACCAGCAAGGATTCCGCTTCAGCAATTGCGGCGTTGCGCCATACCCCTTCCGGCGCATTCGGTTCCTGCCGCTACAAGCTCAAGGGGCTTGAAGAAAACAAGGCGCAGTACGAGCGCCTGATCGAGGTATTCAAGGCGCACAACATCGGTTATTTCTTCTACAACGGCGGCGGCGATTCAGCCGATACCTGCCTGAAAGTCTCGCAGCTCTCCGAAAAGATGGGCTATCCGCTGCAGGCCATCCATGTGCCCAAGACCGTGGATAACGACCTGCCCATCACCGACTGCTGCCCCGGCTTCGGCTCCGTGGCGAAATACGTAGCGGTATCGGTACGTGAGGCCAGTTTCGACGTGGCTTCCATGGCCATGACCTCAACCAAGGTATTCGTGGTGGAAGTCATGGGCCGTCATGCCGGATGGATTGCGGCTGCGGGCGGTCTGGCTTCCGACAAAAAATGCGAGATTCCCATCGTCATCCTGTTCCCCGAGGTGCCTTTCGAGCAGGCGAAATTTCTCGCCAAGGTGGACGCCATGGTCAAGAAGCATGGCTATTGTTCCGTGGTGGTGTCGGAAGGCGTAAAGGGAGCGGATGGCAAGTTCCTGTCCGACCAGGGCCTGCGCGATGCCTTCGGCCATGCGCAACTGGGCGGCGTCGCACCCGTGGTCGCCAACATGATCAAGGACTCCCTCGGCTACAAATACCACTGGGCGGTGGCCGATTACCTGCAGCGCGCGGCGCGCCATATCGCCTCCCGGACCGATGTGGAACAGGCCTATGCGCTCGGCAAATCTGCCGTGGAACTGGCGCTAAAGGGACACAACGCGGTGATGCCTGCGATCTTGCGCATATCCGACAAGCCTTATAAGTGGAAAATCGGCGTGGCGCAGCTCAAGGAGGTGGCCAACGTGGAAAAAATGATGCCGGGCAATTTCATCACCTCCGACGGCTTCGGCATCACCGACAAATGCCGGGCCTACCTGGCCCCCCTGATCAAGGGGGAGGATTATCCTCCCTACAATAACGGCCTGCCGCAATATGTCCGTCTCAAGAATACGGCGGTAAAGAAAAAGCTGGGCAGCTTCAAGGTTTGAGTGAGTATTATCTATTAACGGCAATTCCTGCTAAGGGAGAAAATTATGTCAGCTGGCCTGTGGCTTACTTTGTTCTGCGCCATCGCGGCGATCGTGTTCGGAATCGTCTCGATCAGATGGATCGTTTCCCTGCCAACCGGGAATGACCGGATGCGTGAAATCGCCGCGGCGATACAGGAAGGCGCTTCGGCCTACCTGAAGAAGCAGTATTCCACCATCGCCATCGCCGGCGTGGTACTCGCGGCACTGATCGCCTATTTTCTAGGCTTGAAAACCGCGATCGGCTTCGTTATCGGCGCGCTGCTCTCCGGGGCCACGGGCTTCATCGGCATGAACGTGTCGGTGCGCGCCAATGTGCGCACCGCCGAAGCGGCGCGCCATGGCATCGCCGCCGCGCTCAACGTGGCCTTCCGCGGCGGCGCGATCACCGGCATGCTGGTGGTCGGCTTGGGACTGCTCGGCGTGGCTGGCTACTTCATTCTGCTCAAGACTTTTGCCGGCCCCCACGACAACATACATGAAATAGTCAAACCGCTGGTGGGCCTGGCCTTCGGCGGCTCGCTGATTTCCATCTTCGCGCGTTTGGGCGGCGGCATCTTCACCAAGGGGGCGGATGTGGGCGCGGACCTGGTGGGCAAGGTCGAGGCGGGCATACCCGAAGACGACCCGCGCAACCCGGCCGTGATCGCCGACAACGTGGGCGACAACGTGGGCGATTGCGCGGGCATGGCCGCGGACCTGTTCGAGACCTATGCCGTGACCATCATCGCCACCATGCTGCTGGGCGCGCTGATGCTTCCCGCACAGGGCGAAAAGGCAGTGATCTACCCGCTGGTGCTGGGTGCCGTCTCCATCATCGCCTCAATTATCGGCTGCTTCTTCGTCAGAGCCATGGAAGGCGGCAAGATCATGAACGCGCTGTACCGCGGGCTGGCCGTTGCGGGCGTACTTGCGCTAATCGCCTATTACCCCGTCACCAAATGGCTGCTGGGCGACACCATATTGCTCTCCAGCGGCATGATCGTCAGCAATCTGGCCATATTCGGCTCGGCGGCCATCGGCCTGGTGCTGACTGCAGTGTTGGTGTGGATCACCGAATACTACACAGGCACCGACTTCGGTCCCGTTAGGCATATCGCCGCCGCCTCACAGACCGGGCACGCCACCAACATCATCGCCGGCATCGGCGTTTCGATGAAGGCCACCGCCCTGCCGGTGCTGTCGGTATGCGTCGCGATCATCGTCGCGTACAAACTGGCGGGGTTGTATGGCATCGCCATCGCGGCGACCTCCATGCTCTCCATGGCGGGCATCATCGTCGCACTCGACGCTTACGGGCCAATCACGGACAACGCAGGCGGCATTGCCGAAATGTCCAACCTTCCCAAGGAGGTGCGCGCCGTCACCGACCCGCTGGATGCGGTGGGCAACACCACCAAGGCGGTGACCAAGGGCTATGCCATCGGCTCGGCAGGCCTCGCCGCGCTGGTGCTGTTCGCCGACTACACCCATGAACTGGAAGCCGTGCTGCACAGGAACTTCACGTTCGAGCTTTCCGACCATATGGTGATCGTCGGCCTGTTCATCGGTGGCCTGGTACCCTATCTGTTCGGCGCGATGGCAATGGAAGCCGTGGGACGTGCCGCCGGCTCCGTGGTGGTGGAGGTGCGCCGCCAGTTCAAGGAAATCCCGGGCATTATGGAAGGGAAAGCCAAGCCGGACTATTCGCGCGCGGTCAGCATGCTCACCGCCGCCGCAATCAAGGAAATGATCATACCCTCGCTGTTGCCAGTGCTGGTTCCGGTGCTGGTCGGGCTGATCCTCGGCCCCAAGGCGCTTGGCGGCTTGCTGATGGGCACCATCATCACCGGGTTGTTTGTGGCTATTTCTATGACCACTGGGGGCGGTGCATGGGATAACGCCAAGAAATACATCGAGGACGGCCATTACGGCGGCAAGGGCTCAGATACGCACAAAGCCGCCGTCACCGGCGACACCGTGGGCGACCCCTATAAGGATACCGCCGGCCCGGCTGTGAACCCGCTGATCAAGATCATCAACATCGTTGCGCTGCTGATCGTGCCGCTGCTCGGTTCGTCGCTGTTATAGCGCTTAATTGCCAAGGAGAAACAAGGGGGCCGCGGCCCCCTTGTCTTTTCCCCTGCTGATCCACAAGGCGCGTTTGGCGCCTGTGACTCAAGCTGTTAGACTAGGCAACCCGGAATACTCCCGATTTTTCAAAATCATGATAGAGACGCTCACCCTCATCACGATCTCGCTTATCGCATTGATCATTTTCCGCCCCGGCAAGACACCGCCGCTGGAAAACCCGCTGGTCATCAACCGCATCGGTCAGTTTCACGCCGTGCTGGCGCCCAGGATCAATCTTGCGCAACCCTTGCTGGAAAACATCTCGCGCCGCGTGACGGAGGAAGTACGGGCTGGCGCAAACACGCCGCCGCTTTATTTCAAGGTGCAGGACAAGGAAGTCAAGGCACACGGGCAGGATTGCTACCTGCTGGCCGCGACGCTGCGCGATGGGGTACTTTATTTCCAGGCCACCGCCCCCGGCAGCAACCAGAATGAACTCGATACCATACGCGCCTTTTCCGAGGCGGAGTTGTCCAGGAATCCGGAGACCCGCGCTCGCGCCGATCAGGCTTCCGCCTCACTCATTGATGCAATCCATGCTGCGGCAAGCCAGCGCGGCGCCAGCCTGACTGCGCTGCAATAACCATTATTACCGGGAAAATTGCAGACTGAGACGGCGAATTTCCGCCTCTTCGTCGGCAGGGATGACCAGCACCGGTTTGGAACCACTCTGCTCGATGCGCTGCGCCCCTGCCCCATTTGCGCCGCTGTCCAGCGCAAATCCGAGAAACCCCAGGGGGGTGCAAATCGCCTCGCGTATTGCAGGAGAGTGTTCGCCTATTCCCCCGGTAAAGACAAGCGCATCTATCCCGCCGGATTTGGCCGCAAGGCCGCCGATGGCGGCGCGCACCTGGCGGCAAAAATAAGCCACTGCAAACCGGGCATCCGTGCTGCGGCTCGCAAGCAGATCCTTCATTTCGCTGCTTTCCCCGCCCGATAGCGCAAGCAGGCCCATCTTGTGGAACACCAGATCACTCAGTTCGGCGGCCGTGCAACGCTGCGCCAGCTCCAGCATCACGCCCGGGTCGAGGTCGCCGCTGCGCGTCCCCATCGGTATGCCGCCGGCCGGGGTATAGCCCATGGTCGTATCCACCGAGCACAGATTTTCCAGCAAGCAAAGGCTGGCACCACTGCCGAGATGGGCGACCACCACCTTGCCGCGAGCGCCCTCTCCCAGGACTTGCAAAAGCATGGACGCGACATGCGCGTAATTCAGTCCGTGGAACCCGAAGCGGCGCAGGCCGTATTCCTGCGGAATGGGCAGGCGCCTGGCCTGTTCCGGCAGGGTGGCATGAAATGCCGTATCGAAGCAGGCAACTTGCGTGGCATTGAAACGCTCGGTGCATATATCCAGTCCAAGCAGGTTGCCAGGCAGGTGCAGCGGCGCAAGGTGGATAATCTGTTCCAGCCGGTTACGCTCGGCGCCATCCACCCGGCGCGCAGCCTCCGGAATTTCCCCGCCATGCACGAAACGGTGCCCGATGACGTCAGGCACATGGCCGGACAAGTCCTCAAGCAAGCGGTCGAATCCGGCGCGCGGATCGCGCAGGTGTTCATAGCGGAAATCGCGACGTTGGCCGGTGTGCTCGAAAAAGCTGGCTTTCACCGAAGATGAGCCGCAGTTGATGGAAAGAACAGCTGTCATTGCCTTCAATATGGCCAGGTCCATTGGTCGAATGCCGGCAGGTCCACACCGTGCTCATAGGCGTAGTTGCGGCACTCGAATTGCATGTTCAACATCTTTTCCTTGACGTGTGCGCCGGCGACATGCAGCGCGGGGATGCGGTCTATCGCGTCTATCACCAGGGTGAAGCGGTCTATCTGGTTTTGTATCGCCAGCTCGAGCGGGGTGTTGATGCTGCCCTTTTCCTTGTAGCCGCGCACATGAAAATTCCGGTGGTTGTTGCGGCGGTAAGCGAGGCGGTGGATCAGCCAGGGATAGCCGTGGAAGTTGAACATCACCGGCTTGTCCAGGGTGAACAGGCTATCGAAATCCCGGTCGGAAAGGCCGTGCGGGTGCTCGGCGGGAGGCGGCAGCTTGTACAGATCCACCACGTTGATGAAACGTATCTTGAGGCTGGGGAAATGCTCACGCAACAGCGCCACCGCGGCCAGGGCCTCTTTGGTCGGAATGTCGCCCGCGCTGGCCATCACCAGGTCCGGTTCCATCCCCTCATCGCTGCTGGCCCAGTCCCAGATGCCGATGCCCTTGTAGCAGTGCTTCATGGCGGCATCCATGTCCAGGTACTGCAAATGCTTCTGTTTGTCGCACACGATGACGTTGATGTAGTTGGTGCTCTGCAGGCAGTGCTCAGCCACCGACAGCAGGCAGTTCACATCGGGCGGCAAATAAATGCGCGTCACCTCCGGGCGCTTGTTCACCACTACATCGAGAAAGCCCGGATCCTGGTGGGTAAAGCCGTTGTGATCCTGGCGCCATACCGTGGAGGTGATGAGCAGGTTCAGCGAGGCAATCGGCGCGCGCCACGGCACCTCCTTGGCCATGGCCAGCCATTTTGCATGCTGGTTGAACATGGAGTCTATGACGTGGACGAATGCCTCGTAGGTCGAGAAAAAACCATGGCGGCCGGTGAGCAGGTAACCTTCCAGCCAGCCTTCAAGGGTATGCTCGGACAGCATCTCCATCACGCGCCCGTCCGGCGCAAGCTCGCCGCCGTCCGCATCCTCCGGCAGCAGGTCGGCCAGCCAGGTCTTCTTGCTGACTTCGTACACGTTGTCCAGCTTGTTGGAGCTGTTTTCGTCCGGGCTGAACACGCGGAAATTGTCCATGTTGTCGCGCATGATGTCGCGCAGGAACTTGCCCAGCGGGCGCGTGTTCTCGGCCAGGATAGTCGCGGGCTTCTCCACCACGGCCGCATATTCCCTGCAGTCCGGCAGGCGCAGCGCCTTGCGCAGCAGGCCGCCGTTGGCCAGAGGATTGGCACTCATGCGCCGGTTACCCTTGGGGGCCAGCGCCTTGAGTTGCGGCAGCAGACTGCCATCCTCGTCGAACAGTTCATCCGGCCGGTAGCTCTTGAGCCATTCCTCCAGCCGGGCAAAATGTTCGGGCGTCTTCATGTCGCCTAATGGCACCTGGTGTGAGCGCCAGTATCCCTCCACTTTCTTGCCGTCCACCTCTTTTGGCCCGGTCCAGCCCTTGGGGCTGCGCAGGATGATCATCGGCCACCTCGGACGAAACGGTTTTCCGCTGCGGCGCGCATCTCCCTGGATACGCCGGATGTCCAGCACACATTGCTCCATGACCGCGGCCATCAGCTGATGCATGGTTTCCGGATCGCTGCCTTCCACGAAATGTGGCTCCCAGCCGTATCCCTTGAACAGGTGTTCCAGTTCCTCATGGGAAATGCGCGACAGGATGCTCGGGTTGTTTATCTTGTAGCCGTTGAGGTGCAGCACCGGGAGCACGGCCCCATCGCGGATCGGATGGAGGAATTTGTTGGAGTGCCAGGCGGTGGCGAGCGGCGCGGTTTCGGACTCCCCGTCTCCCACGACCACCGTCACGATCAGGTCGGGATTATCGAATGCCGCACCAAAGGCATGCGACACGCTGTAGCCCAGCTCGCCTCCCTCATGGATGGAACCGGGCGTCTCAGGAGTGCAGTGGCTGCCGATGCCGCCTGGGAACGAGAATTCCTTGAAAAACTGGCGCATGCCCTTCTCGTTCTCGCCCTTGTTCTGGTACACCTCGCTGTAGCGCCCTTCCAGATAAACCGGGGCCAGCACGCCGGGTGCGCCATGGCCAGGACCTGCCAGGAAGATGGCATTCAGGTCGTATTTGACGATCAGGCGATTCATGTGGAGATAGACGAAGGACAGGCCGGGGCTGGAACCCCAGTGCCCAAGCAGCCTGCTCTTGACATGCTCCAGCCTGAGCGGCTCCCTGAGCAGGGGATTGTCACGCAGGTAGATCATGCCTGCCGCAAGATAATTGCAGGCCCGCCAGCAGGCATGCATGCGCTGTGCCTCATCGGGCGACAAGGAGTGCTGTGATGGCGCGGAGGATGGCGTACTCATATTTGTGTACTCACCGTGAAACATGCCGGCGCTGCGACAATGTACCACCGGAAAAGTCCCGGTTTCCGCTAGCGCATATTTGGAGTGATTATCTTACGCCTGTAAGCGGCGCCTGTCAGCGCATGGCTGCAAGGTGCATCCACAGCGCTAGCCATGCTGCAACAATTCCCTGACCGGGCCAAAGCTGCAGCGGTGCACCGCGGATATGCCGTGTTCCCGCAAAGCTGCAAGGTGCGCCGCGGTGGGGTAGCCCTTGTGCGCGGCAAAGCCATATTGCGGATACTGATCGTGCAGGCTCGACATGAATTTGTCGCGCGCGGTCTTGGCCAGTATGGATGCGGCGGAAATGGCGGCGATTGTGCTATCGCCCTTTACGATGGCGCGGCTGGGCAGCCCAGTATCCGGGCAGTACAAGCCATCCGCCCACACCTCCTGCGGCTGCACGGCCAGCGCTTGCACCGCGCGCTTCATCGCCAGCAGGCTGGCGCGCAGGATATTGAGGGCATCGATCTCCTCCACCGATGCCTCGGCG
>DATDDB010000006.1:0-3533 GCA_036524005.1 Gallionellaceae bacterium
TGGCCAAGACCGACGTGGAATGCTACCGGGTGGACAAGGATATGTTCGAGGAAATCCTGCACGCCCGTCCCGCCATCGCCGAGGAAATGTCGCAGGTCATGGCGATACGCAAGGCCGAGCAGAACATGGCGCTGCACGAGATCAGCGAGGAAAGCGCGCACCTGGCCATCACCCAGCAGCGCAAGGAAATCCTCGCCACCATCCGCCGTTTCTTCGGCCTGGAAAAATGAGCGCCCGGGCCGGTCGCCATTCCCATTCTTTATCAACCTTATCCTGAAAGCGAATCACTAGCATGGCTGAAACCCGCATCATTCACGGCTTCCACGCCGTCACCGCACGCATACGCCAGCATGCCGACAGCGTGCTGGAGCTGTACGTGGACACGCAGCGCCGCGACCCGCGCGCGCGCGAGCTGCTCAAGCTGGCGGAAGCCAGCGGCGTGCGCATCGTCCAGGTGGACAGCAAGCGCCTGGACGGCATGGCGGGCCATGCGCGCCATCAGGGCGTGGCCGCGCGCGTCAATGCGGCGCAGAAAGTGCAGCACCTCGACGACGTGCTGGACACGCTCACCGAGCCGCCGCTACTGCTGGTGCTGGACGGCGTGCAGGACCCGCATAACCTGGGCGCCTGCCTGCGCTCGGCCGATGCTTTCGGCGTGCATGCCGTCATAGCGCCCAAGGACCGCGCGGTGGGCCTGAATGCCACGGTGGAAAAGGTGGCCTGCGGTGCGGCCGAGACCGTGCCCTACATCACCGTCACCAACCTCGCGCGCACCCTGCGCGAACTGAAGGAGCGCGACATCTGGGTGGTGGGCGCGGACGGCGAGGCCGAGACCGACCTCAACGGATTCAGGCATACCGGCGCGCTGGCCTGGGTGCTGGGCGCGGAAGGCGAGGGATTGAGAAGGCTGACCAAGGAGACCTGCGACGAACTGGTGCGCATCCCCATGCTGGGCAGCGTGGAGAGCCTGAACGTCTCCGTCAGCACCGGAATCTGCCTGTACGAGGCAAGGAAACAGCGAATGGGTGGCGCCTAGGCGCCGGGTCCCATCGGCGTCCCCATTGCGGGGGCAGCGAATGGGTGGTGCCTGAAGCGATGCGATGCTCTGCCGGGTTGCCGTCTGCTGATTTCGCGCTGATCCGGCAAGTTAATCGAAATAAACTCCGAGGCTTGCGCCGGTAAATGTATAAAACTTGGATTGATATATTTCCCGATAGAATTCTTTTTCAACCCTCAGGAAAAATTCATCGCTGCTATTTCGGTACTCAACACCGAAGCCGCCCAGCCGGCTGAATCCGCTCTGTACGGGCGTACTATTGCCCGTGGTGGCAATGGTCGCATTGACATTCCAGTTGAAGCCGCCATATTTAACAAAGAAATCAGCATTGCTTTTCAGAGGAATGTAGCCAAGAAAAGCCAGGGAGTAGGCTTCCGTGCTGATATAGGCTGGCTGGGAATTTATCGTTGTCAAAATTGAACTCAGGGAACTAAATCCAATTTCAGCGCCGAAATACCTTGTTCTGGCGCCGGCAAATACTTTGAATGAAAAATCGGAGTTGAAGTTGGAAGGGTAATACGCAGTGCTTCTCCCCAACTCTGCAGCAACATATGGGGCATATCCTTTATCGTGCAAATTCGCATAGAGGGCGGTAATGCTGAGGAAACTCGATGAAGAAATGCTGCCTCTGTACGAATAGGAGTGCGTGTCTGAATCCGACGAAGAATTGGAGCCGAAAAAAATATCTCCAATCAGGGATCCGATATTCAAGGAGTCGTCGGGACGGTGGCCGGAATTTTTCGGTGCTTGCGGCGCTGCTGCCGGCCCGGAATTTGTTCCGGCGGCCGGCGGCGTCCTGACTGAATTGCCGCCCGGCGCGGCCGGGCGCGACCTGCTGTTTTCCGGATGCTTCTCTTCTTCGGCTGCCGCAGGCAAGGCAGCAAGCCATGCCGCGCAGGCAAACGCCATCAGGCGCAACAAACTCGCCGGTCTCATTTTTCCCCTCGAATATGGGTGGCCTTGCTAAACGCAGGCAGCAGGATGACTGAAATGGCCGCGAGGCAGCGTTATTCCTTCGCCCCGGCATCCTCGAGGTATTTGGTGAGCTTGGCAAACTTGTTCTTTTTCGCATAGCCCAGGGCGGTCATGCCTTCCTTGTCGCGGGCGTTCATGTCCGCTCCCTTGATCAGCAGAACATCCACCACGGAGAGACGCCCTTTTTTGGCGGCTGCAAGCAGGGCGGTTGTGCCATCAGGTGCGACCTCGTTCACGTTGGCGCCCCTGGACAGAATGGCGTTTACGATGCCGACGTTGCCGCCGGAACTTGCTTCCATCAGCGTGGTATAGCCGTCTACGGTTTTTGCGTTCACGTTGCTGCCCTTGTTCAGCAGGAACAGCGATGCGTTATCGTTGTTGTTGCGCGACACGATCATCAAGGCCGTCTCGCCTTTCTCGTTTTTGACGTTCACGTTCGTTCCCTTGTCCAGCATATCCCGCATGGCTTTGATGTCGCCCTTTTCGGCGGCAATCAGAAAGGGATCCTCGACGGTTGCGCAAGCCGCGATCAATGCGAGCAGCAGCAGCGAGAAGGCATAACGGGTCAGTTTCCGGCCTGTGGCGAACAGCATGTTTTAAACTCCCTCGAAAGAATGACAATGTCCGGTGCGCATACTACTGCGCATGGGGAAAAAATGCCATATGCCCGCAGGCCTATGCATAGGCGGGCAGCCGGGATGCGACCTGAGCGGATTTTACTTGCGCAGCGTCTTCATCGCACCGCCCCAAGCCACCAGCTGGTCCAGCATGGCAGCAACGGATTTCTCGTGCGTGGCGGCGGGCTTGAACACGGTGAAGTTCTCGAAGTCGGTGAACAGCGAGAGCATCACCTGCGCGCGCACGTCGGCCACTTGCAGCTCGCCCATCACCAGGCGCAGGTTTTCCACGGCGCGCGCGCCGCCCATGCTGCCGTATGAGACGAAGCCGGCCGCCTTGTTGTTCCATTCGCGGTACAGGTAATCGATTGCGTTCTTGAGCGCCGCGGAGGTGGAGTGGTTGTACTCCGGCGTGACGAAGACAAAGGCGTCGAAAGCGGCGATTTTCGCGGCCCAGGTCTTGGTGTGCGGCTGGCTGTACTGGCCCAGCGAGGGCGGCACCGGCTCGTCCAGCAGGGGCAGGTTGTAGTCCTTGATGTCGACGATTTCGTATTCGGCATCGGAGCGCTTGCTGGCGATGCCATGCACCCACTTGGCGACGGCATCGGCCTTGCGGCCGGGACGGGTGCTGCCAATAATGATTGCTACTTTAATCATGGCTCATTCCTCCAAACATGGTGGCATAAACCTACTGCGCGTGTCTGCATCGGGCACGCGCGGTGCTCGGCATCCTCATGTATTTCCCACATACACTCCGGTGCCTGCGCTCCGGGCGCTCCCAATGCCGCCCCGCTCGCTACGGTTTCTGCCGCCATGTTTTAATGACGATAGGCGAGGTGCGGGGAATGTCCGGGTGAAGTTTATGCTAGCACAAACCGGCCCAG
>DATDDB010000007.1:0-17546 GCA_036524005.1 Gallionellaceae bacterium
GTAAATGCGCTTCTCGGCCATGCGGCGATCCAGGTGGATCTCCATGTTGCCGGTACCCTTGAACTCTTCGTAAATCACGTCGTCCATCCGGCTGCCGGTATCCACCAGCGCGGTGGCGATGATGGTCAGCGAGCCGCCTTCTTCCACGTTGCGCGCCGCGCCGAAGAAGCGCTTGGGGCGCTGCAGGGCGTTGGCGTCCACGCCGCCGGTGAGCACCTTGCCGGAGGCGGGCACCACGGTGTTGTAGGCGCGTGCCAGGCGGGTGATCGAATCGAGCAGGATGACCACGTCCTTCTTGTGCTCGACCAGGCGCTTGGCCTTTTCCAGCACCATTTCGGCCACCTGAACGTGGCGGGTGGCGGGCTCGTCGAAGGTGGAGGCCACCACTTCGCCGCGCACGGTGCGGCTCATTTCGGTCACTTCCTCGGGGCGTTCGTCGATCAGCAGCACGATCAGCACCGCATCCGGGTTGTTGGAGGCGATGGAGTGGGCGATGTGCTGCAGCATCACGGTCTTGCCCGACTTGGGCGAGGCCACCAGCAGGCCGCGCTGGCCCTTGCCGATGGGGGCCACGATGTCGATGATGCGGCCGGTGATGTTTTCCTCTGCCTTGATGTCGCGTTCCAGGCACAGCTGTTCGCTGGGGAACAGCGGGGTCAGGTTTTCAAACAGGATCTTGTTCTTGGCGTTTTCCGGCGGTTCCCCGTTGACCTTGTCCACCTTGACCAGCGCGACGTAACGCTCGCCTTCCTTCGGCGTGCGGATCTCGCCCTCGATCGAATCGCCGGTATGCAGGTTGAAACGGCGGATCTGGCTGGGGCTGACGTAGATGTCATCCGGCCCGGCCAGGTAGGAGGTGTCCGGCGAGCGCAGGAAACCGAAGCCGTCCGGCAGGATTTCCAGTGTGCCTTCGCCGAAAATGCTCTCGCCTTTTTTCGCCTGGTTTTTCAGCAGGGCGAAAATCAGGTCCTGCTTGCGCATGCGGTTGGCGTTGTCGATCTGGTTGGTGGTTGCCATGTCCACCAGTTCGGTGATGTGCTTTATTTTGAGGTCGGATAAATGCATGGGATCAATCGGGGATGGGACGGGATTATGAAAATACGGGGTTTCAAGTTATGGGGGAGGTGTTGCGGACTGCGAAGATGCCGCGCCTGGACTGCCTGTGGGTGCCTCGATTTTGTATTGGTTGCTGCAGGGGCGGAACAGGACAGTTACAGGCGCGAGATTAAACGGTTCAGATGTGGCTGTCAATAAAGGCGGTCAGCTGCGATTTGGACAAGGCGCCCACCTTGGTGGCTTCGATGTTGCCGTTCTTGAACAGCATCAGGGTGGGGATGCCGCGCACGCCGTATTTTTGCGGGGTCTGCTGGTTTTCGTCCACGTTCAGCTTGGCCACCGTGAGGCGGCCGGCATATTCCTGCGCCACTTCGTTCAGGATGGGAGCGATCATGCGGCACGGCCCGCACCACTCAGCCCAGTAATCCACCAGCACGGGCAGCGGCGATTGCAGCACTTCGGCGGTAAAAGCCTGGTCGGTGACATAACGGATGTGTTCGCTCATGTAATTCTCGCTTTGGTCAGAAAAGGGTAGGTTCAGATTTGAGTAGGCTGCCGGGATTGTCCGGGGCGGGCATTAACTGCTTATTGTGCGTGAGTATCCTAGCGAAAAAATCGGCTGTTGTGAAGAGCTGATTTAACTATATGATTAAACGCGATATTCATGCTGCTCATATTGGGCTCGATGAGTTTTCAGGGTGCGATGCCGGGATGCAAAGATTGCGCAGCCTGCAGGCGCGAAAATATCCGGCTCAAGTGCAGGACGGGAACGGCGTCGCCGTGGTGGCCGAAGCACGATACGGAAAACCTGTTCCATTCCTCCTGGGGGTCGGGCAGGGCGCATTCCTGGTCGTTGCCGACTATGATCGCCACCGGCGGGGCGGACAGCAGGAAGGCACCGAAGCGGGTCGGGTCGCCCGGATGTTCATGGTAGCCTGCCACCGCGAGCAAATGGGGCTTCTGCGGGGCGTTGCCGAGGATGACTGCCATGTCCACCACGGGCAACAGGCGGCCCTGCCAGGAGAATACATGGCGGCAGTGGGGCGGGGTGCAGGGGATGGCATGCAGCTTGGGGTTATCCATGATCTGCAACATGACGCGCATGCCCACGGCAGCGCGCAGCGTCTGGCCGAAATCCAGCAGCCAGGCATTGGGGCGCGAGTCGGTCGGGTTATTCATCACAGGTTCACCTGGCGGGTCACATGTTCCACAAGCTGTTCCGCGCTCGAGGCGCAGGCGACATCATCTCCTTCCAGCGCAATCAGGCCGAGGATGGGAGTGTGCGGCAGGCGCATGGGTGGCGGCAATTCCTGGTACTGTTCAGGCCGGAATTGAATGCCAAGGTTGACCGAATCGCACAGTATGCCGATGTAGCCCGCACCTGTATCCAGCACCACGCAGGAACGCCGCTCCCTGGGCACAACGACCAGCAGGGAAAGATCCTGCGAGAGGCAGTATGCCGGCCAGCGTTCCTCCTTGAACTGCACCCAGCCGACACTGAAAGGCTTGGTTTCGTTCGTGTCAATATCCGGCGCGGATTCCAGTGCGCGGATCTCGCTCCGGTGCAGCGCAAGTTGCAGGCCGGAAATGTTCAGCACAGCCATGGCGGCATCGGTTTCCGGAGGGGCGAGCAGGGTGGCGGTCATGGCTGTTTTTTGGTCAGTTCGAGAACTTGCTGCACCAGGTCATCATCGTTGAACGGCTTGACGATATGCGCGCTCACCCCGGCGGTCTTGCTCATCTGGCGGTGTTTTGCGGTTGAACGCGAGGTGACCATGATAACCGGAATATGCCTGGTGCGCTCCGCATGGCGCACGTTTGCGGTCAATTCCAGTCCGTTCATGCGCGGCATTTCCATGTCGGAGATGATGATGTCGGGTACCCATTTATCCAGGATGGCAATGGCATCCAGGCCGTCGTTTGCCGTGCGCACTTCAAGATCGGCATCCTTCAGCACCTGTACCACTGCGCGGCGGGCGGAAAGCGAATCATCCACCACCAGTGCGCGCAGGGGGGTCTTCTCCGGCGCCTCATAGGCGACTGATCGCGCCCCGGCCTTTTGTGCGGCCATCATCAGCTGGACGGGCGAGACCAGCAGCTCGACCAGGTCTATGACGGGCGCCACGCCTCCATCGCCCAGGATCACCGCACCGACCACGCCTTGCACCTGCGGTACATAGCGGCCGAATTTTTTCATCACCACTTCGCGGCTCTCGATGATTTCCTGGACCAGCACGGCGCGTTCACTGCCATCCGCCAGCCGCGTGAGCAGCACGGGGAATCCTTGCCTGTCCTTGGCGCGGCGATCGGACGGCATGGACAGCATGGATTCCAGCTTCAGCAGGGAATATAATTTTTCGCCGTCGCGGAAAAACTGGCGCGTCCCGATTTCCATGAACTGTTCGCGCGTGACATACCGGATGTCTTCAATGCCGCGCGTGGAAATGGCCAGGCGTTTTTCGCGCTGACGGATGATCAGGACATGCGCCGACAGCAGCGTGGCCGGGAGGCGCAGTTCCACCATCAGCCCGTGTCCCGGGCGAGAATCCAGCGACAGCATGCCTTTCATTGCCTGGACGCGGCCATAGACCACGTCCATGCCGACGCCGCGCCCCGAAACCTGCGAGGCCGCGTCGCGCGTGGAGAAGCCGGGCACCAGGATCATGCGCGCGAGTTCATCGTTGCTGTGGACATGGCCCGGCTTGATCAGGCCCTTGCTTTCGGCGATGTGCCGTATAGCCTCGTAATTCAGGCCTGCGCCGTCGTCGCGGCAGCGAACCACGATGGAATTCCCTTCGCGCGCAAAACTCAGTTCGATTTGGCCTTGCGGCGGCTTGCCCGCGGCGCGGCGCGCTTCCGGGTTCTCTATGCCATGATCCACCGCATTGCGCAGCATGTGCATCAGCGGGTCCATCAGGTCATTGAGCAGATTGCTGTCCAGGCTGGTGTGCTCGCCCTTGATGACGAATTCCACCTCCTTGTCCAGCAGCCGCCCGGTCTGGCGCACGCTGCGCTGCAGGCGCGAAACCATGCTGCTCACGGGAACCATGCGGGTGCGCAGCAGGGCGTGCTGGTTGGCCATCTGCAGGCGCTGCTGCTCCTCCAGCAGCTCGTCCAGGGCGGAAAGCTGTGCTTCCGCGTTATCCGCCAGTTCCTGTACGTCGGTGGCGGCCTCGAGCAGCCGCCTGCCTATGGTTTGCAGCTCGTTGTAGTGCTCGAATTCCAGCGCATCGAAATCGCCGCCCTTTTTCTCGGCTTCCAGCTGCGGCGAGGTGATGCCGCGAATGTCAACCAGGTGCTCCAGCTCGGCGAGTATTTGCTGGAACAGGCGGTGCTGCTTGCGTATGGCTTCGTTCTGGACGATGGAGGAATGCAGGTGATCCTGCAACTGGGAATTGGAAATCAGCGTTTCGCCTGCCAGGCGCAGCAGCTCGTCCATCAGCGGCGCGGGGACGCGGATGGAGTGGTCGGTGGATGCGGGCTGGGGCGTGGCCTGCCTGCGCTCCGCATTTCCGGCCACAGGCGCGCTTGCCTGCATGGCCGGCAGGGGGGCGGCTGTTTCAGCCAGCATGCTTTCGGGGCCCTCGCGATCCATGCGGTTGGCGCAGTCCAGCACTTGCTGCAGAACTTCCAGCGAGTTGTCGGGTGCTGGGCCCAGTCCAAGCAGGAATTCGCTCATTGTTTCCAGGCAGTCCGCGGCCTGGATCAGCACACGGGACAATGCACCCTGGGGCAGTTTTTCCGCTTCAATCAGCGCCGCCAGGATGTCTTCCAGATGGTGAGTGAGGTTGGCGATGCCGGGCAGGCCCACGGTATTGGCGGCGCCCTTCAGGGTATGGGCGGCACGCATTGCCTGCTTGGCGTCTCCCATGCCGCCATTGCCACCGGTGATATTCGTGATGGCCGAGGTGAAGGCGGCAGCCTGCACCGGCAGTTCCTGCAACAGGCCATCCAGCAGCTCGGAATTTACGTCGGCGGGCAATTCCAGCGTCACGTCCTGGGCCGACGCAAGGGTTGGCCGCGAGGCGACGAGTTGCACGCCCTCTGTCAGTTCTACCTTGCCCAGCGCTGCTTGCCAGGTGGAAATGTCCTCACGCGAGAGCGGGGAGGGCCAGGCGGAATCGGTCAGCATGGCGGCCAGCGCGGAACTGGCCGCTTCATTGTCGGGGGTGGCGAGATAGGCCGAAAGAAGTCCAGGCAGTTGCAGCAGCAGGGCGCGGTGTTTTTCTTCGAGGACACCCCCCAGCGTGGCCAGCTGCCAGCCGACCTGAGTGAACCAGGCAGCGAGCGCCGTTAGCCCCACGGATTCAACAGTCATCCGCACGCGTTCGAGGAAATCGAGCAGGTTGGCCAGCGCGGCAAGTTTTTCATCGTCAGTGCCAAGCAGTGCAGCGTTCACTCCGGCGCTGAAATCTTCGTCCAGTTCTTTCAGTTCCTTGGCCAGGATGGCGAGCATTTCGCGCTCGATCGTCTGCACTCCAGTTGGCGGGCCGCCGAAAGGGTTTCCGGCCACGGTGGGTTCCTCGGCAGCAGGTTCGTGGGCAAAGGCGGGAGCTTCTGCAAACAGAGATTCCGGAATATCAGCTGAGGCTTCCTCAACGACAGGCTCGGGTGCGACGACGGGAGGTTCCGAAAAGATGGATACCGGGAAATCGAGCGGGGGTTCTGCTGCAACCGGTTCAGGCGCAGGGCTGATAGGTTGCGTAAAGATAGACTCTGGAAAGACTGCGGAGATTTCTGCGATTGGTTCGGATGCGGCTGCCGGGGCCTCAGCAGGCGGCATGGAAACGGCAAATTGCGACTTGGCTTGCGGCCAAGGATCGAATGCAGAAGGCTGGGCAATTTCTTGGGCAATTTCGGCGGCAGGTTCCTCGGCCGGAGGAATCTCCCCCTGCTCGGGCTGCGCAATGTCGAAGGGCTCCATTTCAGGATGCTGCTGCCCCGCTGGCAGTACGGTTTCAGGCTCGGATATGTGTGCGCCTTTCCCCATCAGCAGGTCGAGCTCCTCATCGAGGGCGACATCGGGCATGGTGAGCGGCCAGTTGGTCGAGAGATTCTCCACCAGGGCGGAGCTCGATGCGCGGTCGGCGCGATTGGCCAGGTAGCCGAACAGCAGCATGGGCCAGCTTTCCAGCAGGGCCGATTCTTCCTCGTTGAGTTTGCGTTTTTCGTCCTGCAGGAGCAGCAGGTTGGTTTCAACCAGTGCGCATGCGGACTGCAGCCCGGACAGCCCGGATTCGGAGGCCAGTTGGCCGATGCGCTGCACCAGCTCGCAGTAACGGCGCAGCATGATTTTCGCCGCGCCCGCGTCTCCCGCCGCGGGAGGGACGGTCACCAGTGACATCAGGCTGTCTATCGCATCGGCGGCAGACTGGCTGAAATGTTCCAGCCTTTCCTCGAACTTCTGCATTGCTTGTCAGGAGTGTAATGCAGCTTGTTCTATCAAGCGGGCAGCTTGAACACGCGCACGGTTGCCAGCAGCCGTTTGGCGTATTCAACCAGGTTGTTGGTCCTGGTGGATTGTTCGAGCAGCTGCTCACTGGTCTTTTCACTGCTGATGCGGATGGCCGATGCAAGGTCCACCAGCTCCTGGCCCACCTTGGCCTGTTCTTCCGAATTGGACGCAATCTGTCTGACCGAGGCCACCAGTTCGGCGGTGGTCTGCTGGGTCAGCTGCATCTGCTGCCCGGCCTGTTCCGCGAGGCGGCTGCCTTCCACGATCTGTGTGATTACGTTGTTCATGGTGTTGACCGTATCTGAGGTCTCGACCTGGATGTTGTTCACCAGCGCGGCGATCTGTTGCGTGGCCTGGCGCGAGTTTTCGGCCAGGCGCTGCACTTCATCCGCCACCACCGCGAAGCCGCGGCCCGCTTCACCCGCCGAGGCGGCATGCATGCTGGCGTTGAGCGCCAGGATGTGGGTGCGTTCGGCAATCATGTTGATCAGGTTCACGGCGCCGGAAATTTCCTGCGAGCGTTCGCCCAGCCGCTTGATGCGTTTTTCGGTTTCGCGGATCACGTCACGCGTGTTGTTGATGCCGCTGACCGTGTCATTCACGGTGAGCAGCGCCGTGCGTGTGGTCTGGATGGCATTGTCTGCCGCCAGGTTGCACTGCTGCGCCAGGTCGGCAATTTCACGCAGGGCATGCGCTGCGGTCGCCAGCGATTGCGCGGTGTGTTCCACCCCGGCGCGTTCTTCCGAAGCGGACAGCAGCATGCTGTCGGACTGTTTTTGCACCTGCAGCGAGGCCGTGGTCACATCGGCAGAGATGTTGGATACTTCCTGGAGCACCTTGGATGTTTCGGAGGCGAACAGGTTCAGCGCGTCGGATACCGCACCTGTTACGTCCTCGGACACCGGGATATGCACCGTCAGGTCTTTTTTCGCCAGCTGCGCCACAGCGCGCAGCAGGTTCAGCACCGATTCGTTGAGAACGTTGTTTTCCCGCTGGATGTTGGCAAGCGTCTGGACGCGGCTGTCCAGCAAATCGTTGAACGCCCTGGCCAGTGCGCCCAGTTCGTCCCTCGATTTGATCCGGGCGCGCGCCGTGAAGTCGCCGCTCTGGATCTGGTTGAGCGTACCCAGGAACAGGGCCAGGTTGCGCACGATGCCACGTGCGATGAAATATCCCACCGCTCCCAGCAGCGGGATGGACAGCGCCAGCAAGATCAGGATGGTCCAGTAGGAAAATTGCGTTTTCGCCGCCAACGCCGCATTGGATTTTGCGCCAGCATCCGAGGCATAAATCGAAATGCCTGTAGCGAGGCCGTTGATTTTATCGGTAAAAGGGCGATCCACGCCGCGCACCAGCTTGTCCACTTCCTGTCCTGCCGTGGCATGCGCGGGGTTGTAGCTCTTCAGGGCATCGAGGTAGGATTGGTGCAGACTGTCGTGCAGCTTGCGTAAGTCGTCCACATCATTGGCGCTGATGATGGTGGGCAGGTTTGCGGCTGCAGCCAGTTCGCGCGTCTCCCGCAGTTCGCTATTCACGGCAGCGTGTTTCTTTTCAAATTGCTCAGAATATTTCTTGAAGAGCGCCGGATCATTGCCGCGCAGCAGCGTGTCCTTCCATTCCTGCACCTGTCCCTGGAAGTAGTGCTGCACTTCGGTTGTTGACTTGAGCAGCCTGATCGCAGTGTTGGCTTTATTCGCTGCTGCGACCGCCTCTTCAGACAATGAAGAAACCTCCACCAGGGTAATGCCGCCGATGGCCGCAAGAAACACGACGGATGCCACGGACAGCATCGTGATTCTTGCACGGATGGTGTTCAGGCTGAGGGTTTTGAGGCTTATCATTGTATTGCTCCCTGGTTTAGTTATAGCTCTACGTTATGGGTAAATCGGACAGGTTGTAGTGACAGGATTCAGGTTATTTCCGGTATGCCGGAGGGGGGCGGGTTATTCCCTGCGCATATTTCCCCGAAGAACGTATGGTGGTCGAATTCCAGCCAGATCGTATCGTCCTGCGTATATCCGGTGGGCACATATTTGGCCAGTGTATCGGGCAGAGCGGGGAAGTCGTTCAGGGCATTCAGCCTGGTCAGGGCGATGGGGTGTCCTTCGATGATGATGCCCACAGCATCGTCTCCCTGGCCGAGCACCAGTGCCAGTGGTTGCGCGCCCGCCTGTTGCGGAAGCCCCAGCAGCGCGCGCAGGTCATATAGCGGCGCGAGGTTGCCGCGCAAGTTGATCAGCCCTGCGAAGCCGGGCGGCGCGCCGGGAAGGACGGCCATTGCCGGCATGGCCATCACTTCGCTGCCTGCATCCGGGTCGATCAGCAGTCCCAGGCCGCCCACGCGGAAGCCATAGCGTGCGCGCTTTTCTTCAATGCGAACATACTGGGCAGCGACGGCATGTGCACCGGGAGGAGGCTCGAAATAAGCCAGGGCGGCGACCGGCGGCAGCCAGTCGGCCTCCATGCGGTGCACTTTAGGCTCTTCCATCCGGGTACCGAAAATCAGGTCAGGCTTTTCAGCTGATCGATGATCTGGTCAGCGGTATAGGGTTTGGAAACATGGCCTTTCGCGCCCTGCAATTCGCCCCATACTTTGTCGGCTTTCTGTCCCTTGCTGGTGACGAACACCACCGGGATGTATTTGGTGTCATCATCGGAAGACAGCAGCCGGCATGCTTCATAGCCATCCATGTCCGGCATCACCACGTCCAGAAAGATAATGGCGGGTTTCTCAGCCTTGGCCTTGGCGATCGCCTCAGCTCCCCCGGTTGCGGTAACGACAGCGCAGCCCGCGTCATTCAGGATGGATTTGAGATTTGCCAGGTCAGCGGCGGAATCATCCACCACCAGTGCTTTCTTTGCCATTTGTATTGCTCCTCGAGTGTTAAGCTTAAGCGATGCTTTGCATCTGAATTATTGGTTATTTTTATTGGTTTTATACTGCAATTATATAGTTAAAACTTATTTGGCTATCCAGAAACTTTGGGTGTTCCGGTGTGCGCAGTCTATGCGATTTATGCTTCCTTTTTGATATATTTCCCGATCGCTTCGTGAAACGCAGTGTAATCCACCGGCTTGGTCAGGTACGCGCTGCACCCCACCAGGGAGCCGCGCACCCGGTCGAAAGGCGACGACTTGCTGGTCAGCATGATAACCGGCGTTTGCTTGGTCTTGGGGGCTTTCCGGATTTCCTTGCAAACCTGGTAGCCGTCGGTGCCAGGCAGCACAACGTCGAGGAAGATCAGGTCGTATCGATGTAGCCCCAGCAATTCCAGGCCGCGTTCCCCGGTTTCTGCCAGATCTGCCATCACCCCGAATTTACGCAGTTCCAGTTCGATCTGCTTGGTCACGGTCGGGCTGTCGTCCACCACCAGCGCGCGCAGGGTGGATTCGACCGATGCAGCGGGCTCTGCCTGTAGTACAGGCTTGTTCCAGAGTTCCGAAGATTCGCTCAGCTTCTTGGCAATGCCATCCAGCACCGAGAGGAGCTTGGCTGGGCCAAACGGACGCAGCAAGTAATGCTGGAGGGGGTCGTTCGGTGCCTCGTTGGTGTACAGGATGGAGACCGGGGGCTGTGGCCTGACGGTCAAGGTGCGCCACTGGATCACCGCTTCGCGGTCGTCCATGTTGATGATGACAATGTGCCAGTCGTTGATATTTGCGGGCGTCCCGATCACATAGCTGCCATCTGCGCGGGAGCGCGTCAGGGAGGCCATGCTCGTCAGCAGCTTGGTTTCGCCTTCAGTCAGGCCAAGCGCGCCGATAGTCCAGGATTTTTGCGGTTGAATCATTGTGCCCTGTGGGTTAGTTCGAGCGATTGCGCTGCATGTCAGCGCCTGAACAAAATTATATATATATTGGGTGGATACCTATGTGTATCCGACAGACGGGAGGCGCCACCGATAAACGGTCGCAAAATGGGGGGGGAATCAGCTGGGCGAATCGGATTATGCCTATTGGATACAAATGGTTAGGTTTGTCCCAACATCGCCTTCAGCCGCGCCAGTTTGTCCATTCCTTCCTCTTTGGTCACGGCGGGTGCGCTGCCCGCCTTGGCCACGCCGGCAAACACCATGTCTTCCTGCGGCAGTTCGGAGATGAAGCGGCTGGGTTCACAGGTCGCCCATTCCTTGCCGCGCTTGCGTTTAGTGCAGTGGCTGATTTGCAGCGAGCGCTCGGCGCGGGTGATGCCGACGTACATCAGGCGGCGTTCCTCTTCGATCTGCTCCGGTGCTTCGCTGCGCTCGTGCGGCAGGATGGTTTCTTCCACTCCCACCAGGAACACGTGGCCGAATTCCAACCCTTTGGCGGCGTGCAGGGTGGAAAGCGTCACCGCGTCAATTTCCTGGTCGCGTGATTCCAGCAGGTTCATCAGCGCGATGGTCTGGGTCATGGCGAGCAGATTCTTTTCGTCCGCCTCGGCCTTGCGGTTCATCCAGCCCACGAAGTCCTGCACGTTTTTCCAGCGCGTCTCGGCCTGGCGCGGCTCCTGGCTGTCGAACAGCCAGGCCTCGTAGTCTATGGCGGAGAGCAGGTCGGCTATCACCTCGTTGCACGGGTCCTTCTCGGCGCGTTCCTGCATGCGGCTGATGAAGTTGCAGAAGGTCATCAGGTCCTCATGCTGGCGCGGGTTGAGCTCGTGCGCGATGGCAGTCTCGAATGCCGCCTCGAACAGGCTGACATTCCTCGATGCGGCATGGCTGGCCAGCTTCTCCAGCGTGGCGTTGCCGATGCCGCGCTTGGGTGTGGTGATCGCGCGGATGAAGGCGGGGTCGTCATCCTCGTTGGCGATCAGGCGCAGGTAGGAAATGATGTCCTTGATCTCTGCGCGCTCGAAGAACGAGGTGCCGCCGCTCACGGTATAGGGCACGTTCTGCGCGCGCAGCTGTTCCTCGAAGGCGCGCGAGAGGTGGTTGCTGCGGTAGAGAATGGCGTAGTCCGAATATTTGGTGCCGTGCTCGAACTTGTGCGCCAAAAGGCGCAACACCACCGATTCCGCCTCGTCCTCGTCATCCTTGGCGGCCAGCACGCGCACCTGGTCGCCGGGGCCGTGCTCGCTCCAAAGTTTCTTTTCGAACAGCTTGGTGTTGTTTTTGATCAGGTGGTTGGCCGCGTGCAGGATGCGCTGCGAGGAGCGGTAGTTCTGCTCCAGCTTGATCACGCGCAGGTTGGGATAGTCCCTCTGCAGATTGTGCAGGTTGGCGACGGAGGCGCCGCGCCAGGCGTAAATCGCCTGGTCGTCATCGCCCACGGCGGTGAGCGCCGCGCGGCTGCCCGCCAGTAGCTTCATCATCTGGTACTGGCAGTCGTTGGTATCCTGGTACTCGTCCACCAGCAGGTAGCGGAAGCGCCCCTGCCAGCGTGCCAGCGCCTCGGGGTGGCTGTTGTAAAGTTCCACCGGCAGGCGGATCAGGTCATCGAAGTCCACCGCCTGGTAAGCGCGCAGGGTTTCCTGATAACGCCCATAGAGCAGGGCGAGATGCTGCTCTTCCTTGTTCTCGATCTTGCTGGTTGCTTCCTCGGGCGTGAGGAAGGCGGCTTTCCAGTTGGAAATGGCGCTTTGCGCATTGCGGATGTCCTGCTTGTCCGGGCTGCCCAGCAGTTCGCTGATGATCTTGGCGGTGTCTGCGCTGTCCAGGATGGAAAACTGCTTCTTGTAGCCCAGCAGGGGGGCTTCCTCGCGCAGGATTTGCATCCCCAGCGCATGGAAGGTGCAGATGGTCATACCCTTGGCATCTTTTCCCGCGAGCAGTTTGCCCACGCGCTCGCGCATCTCGTTGGCTGCCTTGTTGGTGAAGGTGATCGCGGCAATATTGCGCGGCGCATAGCCGCACTCATTCACCAGGTAAGCCAGCTTGTGGGTGATGACGCCGGTCTTGCCGCTGCCTGCGCCCGCCAGCACCAGCAGCGGGCCGTCCAGGTATTTCACAGCTTCGCGCTGGGTGGGGTTGAGTTTACTGAGCATTGAAACCGGGTGATTGCCGCATGGGAATTTACACTTCGCATTGTACCGGAATCATGAACGCGAATTAAAGCGTATGGCCAGGCTGCTTGCATCTTCTTCCATCATCTGGCAATGCACGCTCATTTTCCAATCTTGTTGAGGTTGTTCGCACACATCGAGGATGCATGCGATTCGTATATCCTTCATAGATATTCAGGCATATTGACCCGCACTCACTCAGGTCTTAGCATTACCGCGAATAATAACCTGTTGGCGTGCTCCCGGAGGGAGCAAAGCCGGCATGGGAAGCTAGTTCCCACCACACTGGTTTCCCCATCACTACAACTATCGGGCGAGGAATGGGAATGTCGAATGCTTCCATGGGCGGCGGGATTGCCGTTGATTTGAATCAACCGGATACGGTGAATCTCTCCCGGGAGGCCGGGGTTTTTCCGATTAAAAACGACAACCGCGCCCAGGTGCGTACCCTGGATGACCTTGCCCTGACCGCCATCAAGCTTGATGATTTTCCTGCGGCCAAGGATTGGCGCCGGCGCCTGTTCGATCCGGCCTGGATACCGGAAATCTGCGACGAGTTGCCGCGCCTGCTTACCGAATTCATGCGCAGCAATGACGCGAAAAAACTATCCAGCACGATGCGGCGCGCCAAGGCGCTGCACTATGTGTTTTCCAACAAGATGCCGCTGGTAAATAAGGAATCACTGTTGCCGGGGCAGACCACCACCAGTTTCGTCGGCCCCGTGGTTTATCCGGAGATGATAGGTTATTGCATCTGGCCGGAATTGCGTACGGTATCCACCCGTGCGCAGAATCCTTTCAATATCAAACCGGAAGTTGCAGAAAGGCTGAACCGGGAGATTTTCCCCTTCTGGCTGGAATACAAGACGGTTTCCGAGCTGGCGCGGTCCAGTGAGTACGACACCCAAAATTATCCCGACCTGGACGTGGTACGGGGCGCTCCTTCCATCGATCCGCCGCTGTACAAGCACGAAGGCCAAACGCCCAAGTGCCAGGAGCTGATGGAGCGTGTGGCCTTCTATCTTACCGACAAGGGCTCCACCGTTTCCCATACCGTGCCCGATTTCGAGCGCTTGCTGAAATACGGGCTGGACGGCCTGATTGCGCAAGCGAAGGCAGACCAGGCGCACGCTGCGCCAGAAGCGCGCGAGTTTCTCGAAGGCGTGATCACGGTATTCGAGGGCGCGAAGAATTATGCCGCCCGGCTTGCCGAGGCCGCCGGGCAATGCGGCAACACAAAGCTTGCAGCAATTTGCCGCAAAGTGCCGGCCAATCCGCCGTCCACCCTGCATGAAGCGCTGGTGTCCATCTGGATCTGCTACCACCTGCTGTTGCAGGAGAACACGAATTTCGGTTTTTCCATCGGGCGGCTCGACCAGCTGGTGAATGCCTATTACCTGCAGGACTGGTCCAGGTTGCAGGACGAGCAGTCCCGGCAGGATTACATCCGCGATGCCGTGGAATTGATGTGCCATTTCTTCCTGAAATGCACCGACCATGTCCCGCTTTCCACCGAGGCAGCGGAGACGCTGTTTGCCGGGAGCGGCTCCAACCAGGCGCTCACCGTGGGCGGGCTCAGGATGGTGGACGGGAACATGGTGGATGCGGTCAACGACATGACCTATATCATCCTTAAGGCCACTGAGCTCCTGGCGATACGCGACCCCAATGTGCACGCGCGCTATCACCCGGAAATTCACCACCGCGACGCGCAAGGCAACCGCCTGCCGGATGGGGTGATGGACAACTACCTCAAGCGCATCTGCCAGGTGAATATCCTGACGCGTGCCACGCCCGCCTTGCACAACGACGCGGCGGTGATTCCCTCCATGGAGGAGTACTACGGTGCTTACGGGAATACCCCGGCGCAGGAGGCCCTGGCCGACGCCTGCGATTACAGCTCCATCGGCTGCATCGAACAAAATTCGGCCGGCAAGCATTACGGCAACACGGGCTCTTCGCTGGTGGTGCTGCCCGCTGTGCTGGAACTGGCGCTGTATGGCGGAAAGCACCGCAGCGACGGGGTGGGGCCGCAGGATCCGAACCTGTTTTACGGCACCCCCGAGTACACCTCGCCGCTGCTGACGCAGATGAAAAGCATGGAGGAATTCATCAGCGCCTTCCGCTTCCAGCTCGACGAGATGGCGCGGCATGCGGTGCAGTGCAATAATTATCTGGGCCGTTTCCTGGAGCAGGAACGCCCTTCGCCATTCCTTTCCGGGCTGTTCACCGGCCCCACCAATGTGCCGGGCGGGCAGGGCGCGAAGTTTCGCGACCTTTCCGCGGGCGGCGCGAAATACAATTCCGCCGGGGTGGCCATCATCGGCTTGGCTGATGTGATCGACTCGTTCACGGCGGTGGACGCGCTGGTCTTCGGCGGAAAAATTTCCGCGGAGGAACTGCTTGCCGCCCTGCAAGAGGATTTTTCCGGGGAAGAGCGCAGCTTCTGGCAGAGCTTCGTCGCAACACTCAAGCGCTGGCTGAACATCGGCCAGGATGGGCTGAAGCTGAAGGATTTGACGCCACAGCAGGTGCGCAAGATCGTGCAGGAAATCCGCCACACGCCGAAATACGGCGCAGGCGTGGTGGAAGACAGCCGTTCACCGATCGACAATGCCCTGGCGGTGAAATACACCCACCTGCTCACCAGGATGATACATGAGACCTTCTTCAAGTATCGCACCCATCGCGGCGGCCGCTACCTTGCCGGATACTGGAGCATGACCAACCATGCCGGCTTCGGCATGCTCGCCCAGGCCTCGCCCAACGGGCGCAAGGCCGGGCTGTCCTTTGCCAGCGGCATCACGCCTTGCTCGGGCATCGCGAAGCGCAATGGCGAGCCGGTGATACTCCTGGACCATATGCGTTCGGTCACCTCGGTGGACCCCTTGCTGGTGAAGAACGGCTACACCTACAACCTGAGCCTGACCACGCGCGGGTCCGGCCAGATCGAGGCCGACACCAGCCAGTTCAGCCGCTACATGAAAACCTTTGCGGATGAGAAGGGCGTCCTCGTGCAAATGTGCGTGTCCTCCATCGCCGAGCTGCAGGCGGCAGACCAGGCGCTGCGCGCAGCCGCGCAGCCCGGTGCCGGAGAGGCGGAGCAGAAGGCGCTCCAGCCCTACAAGGACCTGATGATACGGGTGGCGGGCTACTCCGCGTATTTTGTCAGCCTGGGGCCGCAGATGCGCGCGGAGCTGATCGCGCGCGCGAATTTCGCGCTGGCCAACGGCCAGGAAACCAATCCGCTGCCACAATAACCAGGAGCATCAGACATGCATGCAGCCATCCCGCGGCTTTTCCCGGCAATCCACCAGGCCTTGAAGCTGGGCCTCACGCACGGCGTGAATAGCCAGGAGTCCGATAAACGGCGCGGCCTGGACAAGCTTGCCAGGTTTGGCGCGCTGGCCACCCAAGACAAGCCAGGCAATATCGACCTTGGCCTGGATAGGGCAGTCGGCAGTTTTGTGGCCGAGGCCATGGCGCTGCTCCTTGAATGTTCCTTCGGCCTGATCATGCTGGGCGACGAAATCGAGCATGGAACGAAAGCGAAGTTTTTCGAGGAAAATTTCGTTTTCCGCGACCCCAATGCCCCCGGCGGAAAGCGCTATTACCAGGGAATATTCCTGATCACCACGCGCGACCCCAATGAAGACATGAACGTCCTGCTGGAATTCTGCCCGAATCCGCTCAGCCTGGCTGACGAGACGCCAGCGGCCTCAGCCGTGGTGCGCGCCAGGGCGGTGAGCAAGCAGGAGGCCGAGGTTCTGAAAACCACCCCTTTCGCCATCGACCTGCTGATCCAGTTCAGGGATCTATCGGCCATTTTCGGCCTGATCGGCACTGCCAACCTGGACATGGTCAGCCTGATGCTGCAGAACAAGGTGCAGATGAAGGGCAATACCGGGCACCTGTTCAAACTGGGCGCGATCAGCGCCAGCGTGCAGGCTGCGGCTGGGATGAAGCCGCAGTAACCAGCATGCCAGGGCTGGTTTTCGACATCAAACGCGATTCCAGCGAAGACGGGCCGGGCATACGCACCACCGTTTTCCTGAAGGGCTGTCCGCTCAAGTGCCAGTGGTGCCATAACCCGGAAGGCATTTCGCGCAAGCCATCGCTGAGCTTTCGCGCCGAAAAATGCGCGCCGGGCGGATGCGGCGCTGCCTGCGTGAAAGCCTGCCCGGAAGGCGCAATGCAATATGCGGATGGCACGGTAAGCGCGCGGCATGATCATTGCTCGCGCTGCGAAAAATGCTTTCCGCTTTGCGAAACCAAGGCGCTGGAGCCGGTTGGTCGGTGGATGACGGTGGAGGAGGTATTCCAGCGCGTGGTCATCGACCGCCCGTTCTTCCAGTCCAGCGGCGGCGGAGTCACGCTCTCCGGCGGCGAGCCCACGCAGCAGATGAGGTTCGCCTCCAAGCTGCTGCAAAGGCTCAAGCAGGCGGGCATCCACACCGCCATCGAAACCTGCGGGCTGTTTGCCTTCCCGGCCTTTGCCCGGGAGCTGCTGCCATACCTGGACCTGATCTACTTCGATTTCAAGCTGATGGATGACGCGGCCAGCCGCCATTACACCGGCGCGCCGAGCGGGCCGATGCTGGAAAACTTCGAATTGCTTTTGAGAGCCGCGCAGATACCCGTAGTTCCCCGCATCCCCCTTATCCCTGGCATCACCGCGACGCCTGAAAACCTCGCGGCCATCGCCGCCTACCTGCGGAATCAGGGGGTAAGCCAGTGCGCCCTGCTGCCGTATAACCCGCTATGGCAGGACAAGCTCGAAAGAGTGGGAGCGGACAGCCCCTACCGCAATGCGGCATTCATGAGCGAAGCGGAAGAGTTGGCTTGCGTCAGCCTGTTCCGCAAGCCGGGCTTGAGTTACTGAGCATTGCTCAGGGATCAGGGGCTGGATTTAAGCTGCCACGCGGAATGGCAGGAAACGCATTTGGCCAAGGTGTTGGTCAGCATGGCCTGCAATTCAGCTGCGGGCTTGCCTTGTTCGGCCGCCTGGGCCAGATCATCCATGTCGTGGTGCACGCTCATGCCTAGCTGCTT
>DATDDB010000008.1:0-26930 GCA_036524005.1 Gallionellaceae bacterium
AATTCCTGCAGGCTGGTATCGGCGAAGCGGCCGCCGAGAAAGTAGAAGCTGCCGCTGGAAATCAGTTCGCAAATAAAGGTGCCCGCAACGACCGCAGCGGCAAGAGATGGCAAGGTGCGCACATTAAACTGGTAGTGAGCGGCATACCAGCGGCCAGCCAGCCACAACGCCGAATACGCGGGCATCAGAAACACGTAAGCGGAAGTCACGCAGTAATCATCCACGCCAAAATGCGTGATGGACAGATAGTCAACCAGCGCTGCCTGCGCCAGGAATATGGGCAGCATCACGCGTTGCCGCAAATAGAATCCGATCAGAAAGAATACCGCCCAGGACGCATCGGGCAGGTGGGTAAGCGACATGAAATGGTGGCCGCGCGTCGCCCACGTCAGGGCGGCCAAGGCAACTGCAAGCACCAGGGCGCTGTTTTTTGAAATCAGGGTAGGCATGATGGCTCCTTTGATCGTGCACGGGAGGGATCGCTGACCCCTCCGCTGCATTTTACTACTTATTGCTGGTAATTAATGCTGACAAATATCGTGCGTCCCAACGGGTTATATCCATAGGCACCGCTGTCATTCTGGTTGGAAAGATTGTCCGCGCGCACCATCAGCTTCAGTTCCTTGTTGAAGGAATAGCCTGCCGACAGGTTGAATGTATTATACGGTGCCAGTGTGCGAGTGTTGCTTGCGTCCTTGCGGGCTCCGCTGTGCAGCCACTCGGCCCCCACTTGCCATGCGCCCAGCTGCTGTGTCACTCCGAAGCTGCCGTGCACCCTGCTGCGCCTGTCCAATTGCACTCCGGTGGTTGCATCGCGCGGGTTCTGCGCGGTGTACCCGGCCTTTACCCCGGTGTCGCCAAAATGCCCGGCATAGCTCAATTCAAGCCCGTTGATGCGCGCACGATTGACGTTTTGCGCCTGGTAAATAAAATTCACCGGGTCTACCAGCACCGCGTTGATCAGGTCGCTGATGCGGTTGTCGAAATACACCGCATCGAATTGCTGGCCTGCTGTCGCATGGTAATGAACCCCGGCTTCGATATTGCGCGCATGTTCCGGCTTGAGCGCGGTGTTGCCATAGTTCGGGTAATACAAATCGTTGAAGGTGGGCGCCTTGAATGCCGTGCTGTAGCTGGCCGAGGCACGCCACGCATCGGAAAGTTCATAGCCATAACCCAGCAGCCAGGTATTGGCAGCGCCGTATTGCGAGTTGCGATCCTGACGCAGGTTCAACTGCAGCTGGTTCGCATCATAATGCCCGGTATATCCGGCAAAAAAGCTGTTCACCGTGCGCGAATTTCTCAGGTATCCGGGGTTGATGTCGGTGGATACATATTGGCGCAACGATTCCGCCCCCAGCAGCACCTGCTTGCTATCGTCCAGATGCAGCGAGTTTTGCCAGGCCAGCTGATTGCTGGTGGTCTGATACATCGAGCCACCCGGGGTGGGCGCACCGTTCAGAAAATCGCGATACTGGTCCACGCCGTTCGCCAATTGCAGCTTGCTGTGCCACCTGTCATTGATCTGGTCTTCCGACGCCAGCGCAAGCTTCCACATTTGTTCACGATTGGTGTTTACATCGGTCGGCAATCCGAATCCGCTATCGTATTGGTTGTTGCCGGCGCTGCCAAACAGCGAAGCCGAGACGCGGTGGTCTGCATTGAAGGCGTGCCCCAGATTGGCCGACACGCTGTTGTTGCGGTAGCCGTCGCGATCCGGGTTGGCGTTGGGCACCAGTGCCGGGTTTAACGCAGACACGCCATTCGTCCTGAAAGTGGAAAGTTGCACGCTGAAATCCGTGCCCTGCTCCGAGCCGCCTATACCTGTGGACAGGCTTCGAGTGCCATGGTTGCCCATGCCTGCGTTCACATTCGCGGCCGGCGCGCCCTGCCCGCGCCTGGTAAATATCTGGATGACGCCGCCGATGGCCTCGGATCCATACAGACTGCTGACGTTGCCGCGCACCACTTCTATATGGTCGACTTGCGCCAGCATCAATTGATCCACTGCGGTCGTGCCGAGTGTGGCGGAATTCATGCGCACGCCATCCACCAGCACCAGCACCTGATCGGAGTTGGTGCCGCGCAAAAATATACCCGCGGGTTTGCCGGTGCCGCCGGGCTGCGAGAATTCCACCCCCACCACGTTGCGCAACAGGGTAGGCACATCCTGAGCCTGCGAATTGCGGATTTCTTCCTTGCTTATCACCGTCGTATCGGCAAGGGTCTTGGCAGGCGACTGCGACAGCCGTGTGGGTGTCACGATGGAGATTTCCATCGTGTCGTCAGCACAGGCTGAATAAGGCAAGAAGGCTGCACCGAACAGTGCAGCCGCGATAAGATTCTGTTTCATTGTTGCTTTCCTGAATGAGTTCCAAGCGTCCCCGTTGGAACGTGAAAATACAGGAAATGATGCGGACAATTACCAGAACGAACCGTGAGGTTCATATATGTATCCGATGCGCCGCCCGCAGCATCTCCCATTCCTTGCTTACAGGCCGGTATCCGGGCTCGCAAGTAATGACCCGCCGCCTTCCCATGACTTCTTCCGGATATCCGGAAATTATTCATAGTGGCATGTTGGTGAGTCCACACTCGCTTACCGTTGCGGGGGCAGCACAGGCATCGGGGTCGCTTGGCCCCTCACCTGTTTCCCGTTTATCCGGACGCATAGATCGTCCGGCACCTGGAAGCGCGCGCATTTTAGCAAAGGACGGCATCTTTGGCCGGGTCATTTCCAAACAACATTCACAATTCATTCTTACCATTTGACTTAAATGGCTTTTTTGGACTATAGTCCTTTCGTGAAAAATGAACTTGATGCGCTGGAACACAAATTGAGCCAATTGGTGAGGCTGAGTCAGCGTTTGCGCTCGGAAAACCACGAGTTGCGCCAGGCGCTGGCGGAAATCGAGAGCAAACACCGGCAATGCAGCGACAAGATCACCACTGCGAAAACACGCCTTCAGAAATTGCTGGGGCAGCTGCCCGAAGACGCGTGAATGGCGAAGCATGAGCGGCGAGAAAATACAAACCCTTGATATTACGATCCTGGACCGCGATTTGCGCGTTGCCTGCCCCGAGGACGAGCGCGCCGAACTCCTGGATGCGGTCGCCTATCTCGACAAGAAAATGCGCGAAATCCGCGATTCCGGCAAGGTGGCCTCGGTCGAGCGCATCGCCATCATGGCCGCGCTGAACATCGCCCACGAACTGCTCACCACGCGCCTGGGCACCGGTTTTGACATGGCGGAATTTAAGCGTAGAATGGGCTCCATGCAGGCAACCATCGATGCAACGCTGGCGGAGCAGGATGAGTTGTTCTAGCGGGGCAAAGGCCCCAGTTTGAAGTTTTACCCTGCGGTGTTCGTCAGGCCCATAATTCTTTGAACCCATAAGCGATTGCTTACGGCTGCGACCCTCAATGTTACTGTTGTGCGCATCCCTCCGTCGGATGTACCTGATGTAACCGGGAACTGGCCTCCTTGAACCCCCGGTTCAAGACATTGGGTACAACGGCACAGGCGGGGTTCTTATTGCAATGCGGCTCAGGCCGCATTATTTTTTTCGGGAAGCATTTCCATGCGCTATTGGCTGATGAAATCGGAGCCCGGCGATTGCAGCATTGACGACCTCGCCAAGCTGCCGAACCAGACCGTGGCCTGGTATGGCGTTCGCAACTACCAGGCGCGCAACTTCATGCGCGACCAGATGAATGTCGGCGACGGAGTGCTGTTCTACCACTCCAACTGCAAGGAGCCTGGCATTGCCGGAATCGCCAGGGTGGCGAGCTCCGCCTACCCCGACGCCACGCAGTTCAAACGCAACAGCAAGTATTTCGACCCCAAGGCCACTCAGGAAACGCCGCGCTGGATCAATGTGGACGTGCAGCTGGTGAGGAAAATCCGGTTGATTTCTTTGGCGGAATTGCGCAGCCACCCGGAGCTGGCGGGCATGCGCATCCTGCAACGCGGCAACCGGCTTTCCATCACGCCGCTCGATCCGGCAGAGTGGAGATTCATCACCACCCGATTGACGGCTGATTGATGGAGTGGTTCGCCGCCTATTTGCTGCTGGGCGCGGCGGTCGGCCTGTTCGGCGGCATGTTCGGCATCGGCGGCGGAACGCTGCTGGTGCCGGTGCTGCTGTTCCTGTTCAGCGCTCAGCATTTTCCCGCCGAATATGCCATGCACCTCGCCCTCGGCACGGCCATGGCGAACATCGTGTTTACCGCCATCGCCAGCATGCTCAAGCACCATCAGCACGGCGCAGTTAACTGGCAGGTGGTGCGCCGCATCACGCCCGGCATCCTGCTCGGCACGGCCCTGGGTGCGGCCTTCGCCAGCATCATTTCGCCGCGCATGCTCGGGATGATTTTCGCTTTCTTCGTGCTGTTCGCCGCTGCCCAAATCCTGCTGGATGTGCGCCCGCACGCTTCGCGCCAGTTGCCGGGCGCAGCCGGCCTGACGCTGACGGGCGTATTCACCGGGTGGCTGAGCACCCTGGTTTCCATCGGCGGCGGCACCATCGTGGTTCCCTTCCTCGTCTGGTGCAATGTTCCACTGCGCAACGCCATCGGCACCTCCGCAGCCATCGGCTTTCCGGTGGCGGTCGGCGGCACGCTGGGCTACATCGTTGCGGGCATGGGCCTTGAAAACCTGCCCGCCCCGCACCTGGGCTACGTGTTCCTGCCCGCGCTGCTGGGCACGGCCATCACCAGCGTCATCACGGCGCCCATGGGCGCATGGGCGGCGCACCACATGCCGGTGCACCTGCTGCGCAAGCTTTTTGCCGTTCTCCTGCTTGCGCTGGCCGTCAAGCTGCTGCTCAGGCTGCTCTAGCCTGCCCCAGCACTACCATAGCCCCGTGTGCGTCTGGTGCGATGCCGCTATAATGGCGGCTTATCGCAACCACGCACGTAAACAGAAATGCAGCAGGATTACCAGCCCAAAGACATCGAAGCAGCCGCCCAGCAGCATTGGGAGCAGGCGCAAGCCTTTCGCGCCAAAAAAGACGCGGGCAAGCCCAAGTATTATTGCCTGTCCATGTTCCCCTATCCCTCGGGCAAGCTGCACATGGGCCATGTGCGCAACTACACGATAGGCGACGTGCTGGCGCGCTGGCACAAGATGCGCGGCTATAACGTGCTGCAGCCCATGGGCTGGGATGCCTTCGGCCTGCCGGCGGAAAATGCGGCAATCCAGAACAAGGTGCCGCCCGCCGCCTGGACCTACGACAACATCGCCTACATGAAGAAACAGCTCAAGTCGCTGGGCTTCGCCATCGACTGGTCGCGCGAGCTGGCGACGTGCAAGCCGGATTACTACAAGTGGAACCAGTGGCTGTTCCTGCGCATGCTGGAAAAGGGCATCGCTTACAAGAAAACCCAGGTGGTGAACTGGGATCCGGTGGACCAGACCGTGCTGGCCAACGAACAGGTGATAGACGGGCGCGGCTGGCGCACCGGCGCGCTGGTGGAAAAACGCGAGATCCCCGGCTATTACCTGGGCATCACCCAGTACGCGGAAGAACTGCTGGCCGACCTCGACAAGCTGCCGGGCTGGCCCGAGCGCGTGAAGACCATGCAGGCCAACTGGATCGGCAAGAGCCATGGCGTGCGCTTCGCGTTCACGCATGACATCAAGGACAGCGGTGCGCTCATCAACGACGGCCGCCTGTGGGTCTATACCACGCGCGCCGACACCATCATGGGCGTGACCTTCGTCGCTGTGGCGGCCGAGCACCCGCTCGCCGCGCATGCGGCGAAGTCCAACCCCCAGGTCGCCGCCTTCATCGAGAAATGCAAGCATACCTCGGTGATGGAAGCCGACCTCGCCACCATGGAAAAGGAAGGCGTGGACACCGGCCTGAAAGTGACGCATCCGTTGACCGGCGACCAAGTCCCGGTATGGGTGGGCAACTACGTACTGATGTCCTATGGCGAGGGTGCGGTGATGGCGGTGCCCGCGCACGACGAGCGCGATTTCGGGTTCGCGAAGAAATATGGTTTGCCGATCAAACAAAGCGTCAGCATGGCGGGCAAGACGTTCTCCACCGACGCCTGGCAGGAATGGTACGGCGACAAGGAGCACGGAGTGTGCGTCAACTCCGACAAATACAATGGACTGAATTACGAGCAAGCAGTGGGCGCTATCGCTGACCACCTCAAGTCCATGGACCTCGGCGACAAGCAGGTGCAATGGCGCCTGCGCGACTGGGGCGTTTCGCGCCAGCGCTATTGGGGCTGCCCCATTCCCATCATCCACTGCGACACCTGCGGCTCAGTGCCGGTGCCGGACCAAGACCTGCCGGTGGTGCTGCCCGAGGACTGCGTGCCGGACGGCAGCGGCAACCCGCTGCACAAGCGCGAAGACTTCCTGAACTGCACCTGCCCCAAGTGCGGCAAGCCCGCGAAGCGCGAAACCGACACCATGGACACCTTCGTGGATTCGTCCTGGTATTACGCGCGCTACGCGAGCGGCTTCAAGTCGGACGCGATGGTGGACGAGGACACCAATTACTGGATGCCGGTGGACCAGTACATCGGCGGCATCGAGCATGCCATCCTGCACCTGCTCTATTCTCGCTTCTGGACCAAGGTGATGCGCACGCTGGGGCTGGTCAATTACGACGAGCCCTTCGCCAACCTGCTGACACAGGGCATGGTGCTCAACCACATCTTCTCGCGCCGCACCGACAAGGGCGGCATCCATTACTTCGCGCCGGACGACGTGATCGTAACCCGGGACGAGGCGGGCAGGATCGCCAGCGCCCGCGCGGTGGACGGCGGTGCCGTGGACTATCAGGGCATAGGCACCATGTCCAAGTCCAAGCTCAACGGCGTGGACCCGCAATCATTGATCGAGCAATACGGCGCTGACACTGCGCGTTTTTTCATGATGTTTGCTTCGCCGCCCGAGCAGACCCTGGAGTGGGCCGATTCCGGCGTGGAGGGTTCGCATCGCTTTCTCAAGCGTCTGTGGGCGTTCGGCCATGCGCTTTCCGCCAAATCGGCGGGGAGCATGCCGGGCAAGCTGCCCAACAGCCTTGCCGACATACGCCGCGAGGTGCACCTGACACTGAAACAGGCCAACTATGACCTGGGCAAGCAGCAGTTCAACACCGTTGCATCCGCCGGCATGAAAATGCTTAATGCGCTGGAAAAGACCCTGAAGGACGCGGAAGACGGACACGCAGCGGTTGCGCATGAGGGATTTTCCATCCTGTTGCGCCTGCTCTCGCCTATCTGCCCGCATATCACCCATGCGCTGTGGCACGAACTGGGTTATGGCGGCGACATCCTGGCAGCAATGTGGCCCGAACCGTTGGCAGCCGCGCTGGAGCAGGACGAGATCGAGCTGGTGATCCAGGTGAACGGCAAGCTGCGCGGCAGCCTGCGCGCGCCCAAGGATGCGGACAAGGCCGCGCTGGAGCAGCTGGCGCTGGCGCACGAGGCGGTGCAAAAACAGCTGGCGGGCGGCGCTGCCAAAAAAGTGATCGTCGTGCCGGGACGCCTGATCAACGTGGTGCTCTGACCCATGGCACTATTCGTTCGCATGCTTGTGCTGGCTGCGGCGGTGGTATCGCTCACCTCCTGCGGGCTGCATTTGCGCGGACATGGGTCGCGTGACTCCCAATTCGCGTTTCACAGCATCTATATCCAGAGCCCAGGCGAATCCGCTTTTACCGCCAACTTGCGGCGCATGCTGACCAGCCGCAAACTGACGGTGGCAAGCAGCCCCGGACAGCAGGAGCTGACGCTGAACATCGTTTATGAGACAACAGAAAAGCAGATCACGGCGCTGAATGCCAGCGGTCACGTGATCGAATATCTCCTGCGCTACCGCGTTTCGCTGCGCGCTTATGACCGCCAGCTCAACGACTGGCTGCCCGCCACGGAGATCCAGCTGCAGCGCGTGCTTCCCTATGACGATACGCTGGTGCTGGCCAAGCAGCAGGAAGAGCAGATGCTTTACGACGACATGCGCACCGACGCCGCGCAGCAGGTGATGCGCCGCCTGGCCTATGCCAAACCGCCCCGCCCCGAGAACCCATAGCCCATGAAAATCTCGAGCGAAGACCTGCCGCGCCATCTTGCCCAGGGACTGGCCCCGCTGTATGTGATCCATGGCGAGGCGCTGCTGCTGTCCATCGAGGCGGCGGACTCCATCCGTGCTGCGGCGCGCGCATCCGGCTTCGAGGAGCGCGAGGTGCTCACCGCCGAGCAGGGCTTCAAGTGGTCCGAATTGCGCAACAGCGCGCAGAGCCTTTCGCTCTTCTCCTCGCGCAAGCTGGTGGAACTGCGCATCCCGTCGGGCAAGCCCGGCATGGAGGGCGCGCAGGCGATACAGGATTATTGCGAGCAGCTCAACGCGGACACCGTGACCATCGTCACCCTGCCCAGGCTGGACAAGACCACCCAGAACAGCAAGTGGTTTTCAGCGCTGGCTGAGCATGGCGTGGTCATGGCCAACGACGAGATTGCGCTCAATGCACTGCCGGACTGGATTGCAGGCCGCCTGCAGCGGCAGGGCCAGAGCGCCGACCGCGACACGCTGCGCTTTCTTGCCGAGCGCGTGGAGGGCAACCTGCTTGCAGCCTACCAGGAGATACAGAAGCTGGCGCTGCTGTTTCCGGCCGGAGCGCTCTCCTTCGAGCAGGTGAAGGATGCGGTGATGGATGTGGCGCGCTATGATGTGTTCAAGCTGTCCGAAGCCATGCTGGCCGGGGATGCAGCGCGCTTTGCGCGCATACTCGAAGGCCTGCGCGCCGAGGGCGAGGCAACGGTGCTAATCCTGTGGTCGCTGTCGGAGGACATCCGCGCGCTCGCCCGGGTGTCGCGCGCAACCCAGCGCGGCGGCAATCTGGCCGGCGCGCTGCGCGATGCGCGCGTCTGGGGCGTGCGCCAGAAGCTGGTGGAGCGCGCCGTGCGGCGCTTCACCCCCGTCATGGCCGAGCGCGCCCTGCGCAGGACGGCGCACATCGACAAGATCATCAAGGGCCTGCGCGACGGCGATGCCTGGGACGAATTGCTGCAGTTGGGTGTGCGCTGCGCGCGCGCCGGGATGGCGGGAGCAGCCCGAACATGAGCAATCTTCCCATGGGCGGCGCTGAAATTGGCCCGTTGCTGCTTGTGCTGACCAACCTGCCAGACCAGGCCAGCGCCCAGCGCCTGGCCAGTGCGCTGGTGGAACAGCATGCTGCCGCATGCGTAAACATCCTGGCGCCGTGCACTTCGATGTATCGCTGGCAAGGCAAGCTGGAGTCTGCGAGTGAGGTGCCGCTGCTGATCAAGACCACCCGTGCAGCGTATCCGCGGCTCGAAGCACTCGTCCGCGAACACCATCCTTACGAACTTCCGGAGATTATTGCTGTCCCTGTAGAGACCGGCTTGACCGGCTACCTGCAATGGGTGGCGCAGGAGACGAGAACGACATGAAGACGATGCGACTATTCTTTTTGCTGCTGTGCCTGGCACCGCTTGCTCATGCGGACGGCTTCCTCGACAAGGTATCGCCGTTTGGCTCCAGGCAACCCACGTTTCTGGAACCTGACAAGGCATTTGGCCTGGAGATCGAGGTGCAGGATTCACAAACCCTGATCGCCAGCTTCAGGGTCACCCCGGAATACTATTTGTACCGCAACAAGGTCGAGTTCCATGTTGCGCAGCCTGGCGTCAAGATTGCCCAGGTGTCCATGCCCAAGGGCGAGTTCAAGCACGACGCCAATTTCGGGGACATGGAAGTTTTCCATCAGCCGTTCCAGGCAAAAATCTTGCTGGACCGAACCAGCAAGGCGGCCCAGTCCATCACTTTGCAGGCCACCTACCAGGGGTGCAGCGAAAATGGGCTGTGCTATCCCCCGATCAACAAGACGATCAAGGTAGACCTTCCCGCGGCCGGCTCGGCTGCCACTCCCCCGGCAGCTGCGGACTCCCAGCCGCCGGCCGGAAAGGCTACATTGCCGTCCGCACAGGCCGGGCCTGAAAACGATAACTCGCAAATCGCCAAGCTGTTCAAGCAGGGCAATTTCTGGCTGATCGTCTCCATGTTCTTCGTCTTCGGCCTGGGGCTTGCCTTCACCCCTTGCTGTTTCCCGATGGTGCCGATCCTGTCCGGCATCATCGTCGGGCGCGGCCACAAGATCACGCACATGCACGGCTTCATTCTTTCGCTGGCCTATGTGCTGGGGATTGCCGTCATAGAAGCCGCGGCGGGCGTGGTTGCCGGCCTGTCCGGAACGCTGCTGTCGAATGCGCTGCATACCCCCTGGGTGCTCGGCGGTTTTGCCGCCATCTTCGTGCTGCTGTCGCTTTCCATGTTCGGCTTCTACGAACTGCAGCTTCCCACTGCGCTGCAAAGCCGCCTGACCGGAGCGAGCAACAAGCTGCATGGCGGCCACATCACGGGCGTCTTCGTGATGGGCGCGTTGTCCGCGGTCATCGTCAGCGCCTGCGTCGGCCCTGCGCTGGCCGGGGCGCTTCTGTACATCAGCCAGACGCGCGATGCCGCCCTCGGCGGCGCGGCGCTGTTCTGCATGGGCCTGGGGCAGGGCGTTCCCCTGCTGGTAATCGGCGCTTCCGCCGGCACGCTGCTGCCCAAGGTGGGTGCCTGGATGGAATCGGTCAAGCGCTTTTTCGGCGTGCTGCTGCTGGCGGTCGCCATCTGGCTGATTGCCCCGCTGATCCCGCTCAGCGCGCAGATGCTGCTGTGGGCTGCGCTGTTGATCTTCTCCGCCATATTCCTGCACGCGCTGGATGCCTTGCCGCACAATGCCAGTCATTGGCATAAATTCTGGAAGGGCATGGGCATCATCACGCTGCTGGTCGGCGTTGCCTACCTGGTGGGCGCACTGTCCGGCGCGAACGACGTCCTGCGCCCCCTGGGCATGATAGGCAGCGCCCAGGCCGACACCTCCGCGCGGCTCAAATTTACCCGGGTCAAAAGCGTGGCCGAGCTGGACGCCCGCATCGCCCAGGCAGGCGGCAAATTCGTGATGCTGGATTTTTATGCCGACTGGTGCGTTTCCTGCAAGGAAATGGAGCGCTATACCTTCTCGGACGCCAAAGTGCGGGCCAAGCTGAAGAACGCCCTGTTGCTGCAGGCTGATGTCACCGCCAACAGCGCGGATGACAAGGCCCTGCTGGCGCGTTTCCAGTTATTCGGCCCGCCCGCCACCCTATTCTTCGACCAAAAAGGCCGGGAACAATCCGACTTCCGCGTCATCGGCTACCAGAACACCGAACAATTCCTGCAATCGCTGCAAGCCGCCGGTTTGTAAAGCCTTTTTGCCGATTCCGGCAATAATTCCAGCCAACTCTGGACAATTTACCTTAATTTAGGCAGAATTCGCCCCATGAAAAACGTGCTCGTCCTTCATGGACCCAACCTGAATATGCTTGGCACCCGCGAGCCGGACGTCTATGGCCGTGTCACGTTGGACGAAATTAACCGCAATTTGCATGAGTTGGCTGCAAAAAGCAAAATTAAGCTTGCCGACTACCAGAGCAATTCCGAATCGGCCCTGGTCGACCGCGTTCAGCAGGCCCGCGCCGATGGCGTGGATTTCATCATCATCAACCCGGCGGCTTTCACCCACACCAGTGTCGCCCTGCGCGATGCCTTGGCCGCCGTCGCCATTCCTTTTATCGAAGTGCATCTGTCCAATGTGTTTGCACGCGAAGCCTTCCGCAAGGAATCCTACTTTTCCGACCATGCGGTCGGCGTCATCAGCGGCCTGGGGGCCGCCGGTTACGAATTCGCCGTGCAATTCGCGCTGCAACACCCCGCCTAGGAGCCTGAATTATGGATTTACGCAAACTCAAGACCCTGATTGAACTGGTTGAAAGCTCGGGCATCGCCGAGCTGGAAATCAGCGAGGGCGAAGAGCGGGTACGCATCACCCGCACTGGCGCTCAAGCCGCCATGCAGCAAGTTTACGCCCCCGTCCCGCATGCTGCCGCCCCCAGCGCGGCGGCCGCGCCTGCAGCCGCGCCAGCACCGGCAGCCCAGCCCCCGGCGATTGAAGGGCATGTGATCAAATCGCCCATGGTCGGTTCCTTCTACCGTTCCGCCTCCCCCGGCGCCAAGCCCTTCGTGGATGTCGGCCAGAGCGTGAATTCCGGCGACACCCTGTGCATCATCGAGGCCATGAAGCTGCTGAATGAAATCGAAACCGACAAGGCGGGCGTCATCAAGGCCATCCTGGTCGAGAACGGCCAGCCGGTGGAATTCGGCCAGCCCCTCTTCATCATCGGCTGACCATGTTCGACCGCAAAGGCCGCCCGGCTGCCAAGCCCGAGAAACCGCCCGTCATGTTCGAAAAAATCCTAATCGCCAACCGCGGGGAAATCGCCCTGCGCATCCAGCGCGCCTGCCGCGAAATGGGCATCAAGACTGTTGCCGTCCACTCCGAGGCCGACGCCGACGCCAAATACGTCAAGCTGGCCGACGAGTCGGTGTGCATCGGCCCCGCTCCCTCAAACCAGAGCTACCTGCATATACCGGCCATCATCAGCGCCGCTGAAGTGACCGATGCTCAGGCCATCCACCCCGGCTATGGCTTCCTCTCGGAAAATGCCGACTTCGCCGAGCGCGTGGAAAAGAGCGGCTTCGTGTTCATCGGCCCGCGTGCCGAGACCATCCGCCTGATGGGCGACAAGGTATCCGCCAAGAACGCCATGAATAAGGCCGGTGTGCCCTGCGTGCCCGGCGTGGACGGCGCGTTGCCGGCCGACCCGGCCGAGATCATCAAGATCGCTCGCACCATCGGCTATCCGGTGATCATCAAGGCGGCCGGCGGCGGCGGCGGCCGCGGCATGCGCGTGGTGCATACCGAGGCAGCGCTGCTCAATGCCGTGACCATGACCCGCACCGAGGCCCAGGCCGCCTTCAACAATCCCATGGTGTACATGGAAAAGTTCCTGGAGAACCCGCGCCATATCGAGTTCCAGGTGCTGGCCGACCAGCATGGCAACGCGGTCTATCTGGGCGAACGCGACTGCTCCATGCAGCGCCGCCACCAGAAGATCATCGAGGAAGCACCTGCTCCCCTGCTCAACACCAAGCTGCGCGACAGGATCGGCGAGCGTTGCGCTGAAGCCTGCCGCAAGATCGGCTACCGCGGCGCCGGCACGTTCGAATTCCTGTACGAGAACGGCGAGTTCTTTTTCATTGAAATGAACACCCGCGTGCAGGTCGAACACCCGGTCAGCGAAATGATTACCGGCATCGACATCGTACAGCAGCAGATCCGCGTGGCCGCGGGCGAAAGGCTGAGCTTTAAACAGAAGGACATTGTGTTCAAGGGCCACGCCATCGAATGCCGCATCAATGCCGAGCACCCCTATAAATTCATCCCGTCGCCCGGCCGCATCACCACCTGGCACCCGCCTGGCGGCCCCGGCATCCGCGTGGATTCGCACGTGTATGCGAATTATTTCGTGCCGCCGAATTACGATTCCATGATAGGCAAGGTCATCGCCTACGGCGACACACGCGAGCAGGCCATGGCGCGCATGCGCATCGCGCTTTCGGAAATGGCGGTGGAAGGCATCGAAACCAACATCCCGCTGCATCAGGAATTGATGCTGGACGCAGCCTTCAAGCGAGGCGGCACCAGCATTCATTATCTGGAACAAAAGCTGGCCGAGCGCACCATCACCAAGAAGTAAGGTTCAGATATGAGTTGGCTCACGCTCACCGTGGAAGCCGATGCCAGCGTGGCTGACAGCCTGAGCGAGGCGCTGCTGGAGCTGGGCGCACTGTCGGTGGATGTGCACGACGCCGAAGCCGGCACGACCAGCGAGCAGCCGGTTTTCGGCGAGCCGGATCAGCCGCCGCCCTCGCTCTGGGCGCACAACCTCATTACCGCCCTGTTCCCCGAGGATGCGCCGGTGGAGGAGCTTCTGCGCCGGGCGGCTGAGGCCGCCGGGCTGAAGGAATTGCCGCGCCACCGCATCGAGGCCCTGCAGGACAATGACTGGGTGCGCCTGACCCAGGCGCAATTCGACCCGATCCGCATCTCCGAACGCCTGTGGATCGTGCCGACCTGGCACACCCCCACCGACCCGGCGGCGATCAACATCGTGCTCGACCCCGGCCTGGCCTTCGGCACCGGCAGCCATCCCACCACGCAATTGTGCCTGCGCTGGCTGGATGCCAATCTTGAGCGCGGCGAACGCGTGCTGGATTATGGCTGCGGCTCGGGCATTCTGGCCATCGCCGCGATGAAACTCGGTGCGGCCTCCGTGGTTGGCGTGGATCTCGACCCGCAGGCCATCCAGGCCAGCCGCGACAATGCTGTCGCCAACCGCGTCGTGGCGCATTTTTACCTGCCCGATGAAGCGCCCTCATTCCAGGCCGATGTGGTGGTTGCCAACATACTCACCAATCCGCTAAGACTGCTGGCACCTCTTTTGGCCGGCTGCACCCGGGCAGGCGGGCAGATCGTGCTCTCCGGCATACTCAGCGCGCAGGCCGATGAAATCCGTCAGGTGTATGGCCAGTGGTTTGACTTCAACCCGCCTATTGTGGAAGATGGCTGGGTCTGTTTGTCCGGCACAAAGCAGCGATGACCACCACCACCCAATGTCCCGCGTGCGGCACCCGGTTCAAGGCCACCCAGGCACAGCTGGAGGCCTATCACGGCATGGTGCGCTGCGGCCACTGCCATGCTGCCTTTGATGCCATTGAAAACCGCACCAGCAGCGAATCCAGCCCCCAGCTGAACCTGCCCATCGTGCTGGAGGATTTTACGCCGCTGCTCGAAACGCCGGATGCCGCGGATACCATCGATTTGACGGAAGCCCTGCCCGCGGACAACCCCGCCGTGCATGCATCACATACGGCCCGGGAAACGGCACCCGGCAAAGAGCAAATCTGGCGCCCTACTCCTGAGACAAAAGAACCCCGCCGCACCTGGCCCTGGTCCGTAGCCAGCTCCCTGCTGCTGGCAGTCCTGCTGGCACAGGCCGTATATCTGTTCCGCGTTGAGCTGGCCGCACGTCTCCCCGGCCTCAAGCCTGCCCTGGTTGCCGCCTGCGCCCGGCTGCACTGCGAGGTTCCCTTGCCGCGCAACATCGAATTAATCAGCATCGAGTCTTCCAACCTGGAAACAGACCCTTCCCAGCCCGGCATCATTACCCTGAGCATCACCCTGCGCAATATGGCGTCCTATGTCCAGGCCTACCCCAACCTGGAGCTCACGCTCACCGACTTCAATGACTCGCCCGTGGGGCGGCGCCTGCTCCGCCCCGGAGAATACCTCAAGGACGCCGCCGATGAAAAAACCGGCCTGGCAGCCAACCGCGAAAACAGCATACGCCTCGCCATAGACGCTTCCAGCCTTAAGGCGGCAGGTTATCGTCTGTTTTTGGCATATTAGTCCGAATTTGCGCTGCACCTTCCTCCGCACGCCAACTTCCGGTATAGTTTTGCCTGCCGTCAAGACCAGTGGGAGAGCGTGCTCCCAAGTGCACCGCCGAAGGCGCAATACCCGTAACCGCTCAGGCCAAAGAACCGCTGGATCAGGCAAATCTGGAGAGTGTCAGTTGATTAATCGCTGACCACCGAAGGGGCACCCGGCTTCCGCCGCAATCTCTCAGGTACCAAGGACAGATGGGGCGCAGCACGCAACCGTGCTGCGCCCTTTTTCTTTTAGGAACCGTGATATGACATTGAAACAGACACCCTTGAATGCCGCGCACCGTGCCATGGGGGCAAAAATGGTGGATTTCGGCGGCTGGGACATGCCGGTGAACTACGGCTCCCAGATCGACGAGCACCACCAGGTGCGCCGCGATTGCGGCATGTTCGACGTGTGCCACATGCGCGTGGTCGATATGCGCGGCGAGGGCGTGCGCGCCTTCCTGCGCTACCTGCTGGCGAACAATGCCGACAAGCTGGCCATGCCCGGCAAGGCACTGTATTCCGCCATGCTGCGCCCGGATGGCGGCGTGATCGACGACCTCATCATCTATTTCATGTCGGAGACCTGGTTCCGCATCGTGGTCAATGCGGGCACGGCGGACAAGGACATCGCCTGGATGAAGCAGCAGGCGGCGCAACATGCGCCTGGTTTGACCGTCACCTCGCGCGACGACCTGGCGATGGTCGCGGTGCAGGGCCCGAATGCGCGCGCGAAAGTGTGGCAAGTCATGCCAGAGGTTCAATCGCAAACGGAACATTTGGTCGCTTTTCAAGCTGCTGACGTTACAACCGTGCGCCTCACCGAGAATAGGTTTCAGTCGAAAATAACCGAAGAGGCTATGCGCGCTGGCGGCGTTTTCATTGCCCGCACAGGGTACACCGGCGAAGATGGCTTTGAAATAATGTTAGCCAAGGGTTTGGCTGAACAACTATGGAACTCATTGGCCCTTGCCGGCGTGCCGCCCATCGGCCTGGGCGCGCGCGACACCCTGCGCCTGGAGGCGGGCATGAACCTGTACGGCCAGGACATGGACGAAACGGTGGGTCCGCTCGAATCCGGGCTGGGCTGGACTGTGGACCTGAAGAGCGAGCGCGATTTCATCGGCAAGGCGGCACTGCTGGCCAACCCGCCCGCGCGCAAGCTGGTGGGGCTGGTGCTGCTTGATCGCGGCGTGCTGCGCAGCCACCAGAAGGTCGCCACCCCCCATGGCGCAGGCGAGATCACCAGCGGCACCTTCTCGCCCACGCTGGAAAAATCCATTGCGCTTGCGCGCGTGCCGAATGGCGTACAGATCGGCGACACGGTGCAGGTGGAAATACGCGACAAGCTTCTGAATGCCAAGGTGGTGAAATTTCCCTTCGCGCGCAACGGCAAAGGCTTGTTGTGAAAAACTGCTGCGCTCGACATAACTTTGTTGCTCAACGGCTCGGAATGCTCATTTACTCCCATGTAAACTCCGCTTCCTCACCGTTTCGCGCCGCGTTCTGTCTTCGCTCGCGACGTTTTTCCTTCTTGGTTCCGAGTTTTCAAATTTCTTAAAGGATTATTCAGATGAGCAACCCGACCAATCTCAAATACACCGCCACCCACGAATGGGTCAAACTCGAGGCCGACGGCAGCGTCAGCGTCGGCATCACCCAGCATGCCCAGGAGCTGCTGGGCGACATGGTGTTCGTGGAATGTCCCGACAACGGCCGCAAGCTGAAGGCCGGCGAGGAATGCGCGGTGGTCGAGTCGGTCAAGGCAGCCGCCGACGTGTATGCCCCTGTCGCCGGAACCGTGACCGCAGCCAACGGCGAGCTCGACGGGGCCCCGCAAAAGCTCAACGAAGACCCATATGGCGCCTGGATCTTCAAGATGAAACCGGACAATGCGGCTGACCTCGACAAGCTGATGGATGCGGCGGCCTATCAGGCGCATGTAGACAGCGAAGCCCACTAACAGGTTGATTGACCTGCTGTGCGGCCAGTCTGCTACGTTGCGTGCTCGCTTACTCCTCGCCTACCAACGTGGTATGTCTCGTCGTTCGCTGCGCGGCGCCTTGCATCCCGGCCTGCTCGCCACGGCCACTCGACCTGTTAGCAACTTGATTTTTTAAGGACTGAAAATGCCGTTCATCCCCCACACCGAATCCGACATCGCAGCCATGCTGGCCAGCATCGGCGCGGCCGACATCAATGCGCTGTTCGACGAGATCCCGGCCGCGCTGCGCAGCGGCAAGCTGACCGCGGTGCCAGACGGAATGAACGAAATGCAGGTCACGCGCCTGATGTCCGAACGCGCGGCACAGGATGCGCCGCTGCTCAATTTCATCGGCGCGGGCGCCTACGAGCACCACATTCCCGCAGCCGTCTGGAAGATTGCCACGCGCGGCGAGTTCTACACCGCCTACACGCCCTACCAGGCCGAAGCCAGCCAGGGCACGCTGCAGGTGCTGTATGAATATCAGACCATGATGGCCTCCCTCACCGGCATGGATGTATCCAACGCCAGCCTGTACGACGGCGCGTCCGGGCTGGCGGAAGCCATGCTGATGGCCATCCGCTCGCACAAGACTTCGCGCAAGATCCTGGTACCCGCCACCGTTTCGCCGCTCTACCGCAGTGTGGCGCACAGCATCGTCAGGCTGCAGAACCTGGAGCTGGTGGAAATTCCGTTCGATGCCGCAAGCGGCACGGTGGACGTGAAGGCGCTGCAGCAGCATGCGGGCGGCGACATTGCCGCGCTGGTCGTCCCGCAGCCGAATTTCTTCGGCGCGCTGGAGGATGTGGATGCCCTGACCGACTGGGCGCATGCGCAAAACGCGCTGGCCATCGGACTGGTCAACCCCACTGCGCTGGCCCTGCTGAAGGCGCCTGGGCAATGGGGCGCGAAGGGTGCCGACATCGCGGTGGGCGATGGCCAGCCGCTGGGGGCACCGCTTTCCAGCGGTGGACCGCATTTCGGATTCATGTGCTGCAAGCAGGCGCTGGTGCGCCAGATGCCGGGACGCATCATCGGCCGCACCGTGGACCTCGACGGCAAGCCGGGCTTCACCCTCACCCTGCAGGCGCGCGAACAGCATATACGCCGCGCCAAGGCCACTTCCAACATCTGCTCCAACCAGGGGCTGATGGTCACCGCCGCGACCATCTACATGGCACTGGTCGGGGGGGATGGCCTGCGCCGCGTGGCGGCTGCCTCGCACACCAATACCGCCGCGCTGGCGGTGCAGGTTGCAGGGATTCCGGGCGTAAAACGCGCTTTTCACGGCCCGCATTTTCACGAGGTCGTGCTGCGCCTGGAAAAATCCGTCGCAACCGTGCTAGCCAGCATGCAGAAGCAGGGCGTGCTCGGGGGCCATGACTTGTCGGCCCACTATCCGCAACTGGGCCAGGCCCTGCTGGTGTGCGCGACCGAAACCAAGACTGACGAGGATATACAGCGCTACACCGACGCCTTGCGCCATGCGCTGCATGGCTGATCTTTCAGCCGGCCCGGCGCAGAATCAGGCATAATCCAAAAAAATATTTCAGGGGGAAGCCATGCCGTTGCCGATATTCCGCACCAAAGCCGTGACCGACGAAGCAAGCGGCAAGTCCGGGCTGAAGAAGGTCCTGTCCGCGTTCGACCTCACCCTGCTGGGCGTTGGCGCCATCATCGGCACCGGCATTTTCGTGCTGACCGGCATCGCTGCCGCCAACCAGGCTGGGCCTGCCGTGGTGGTGTCATTTATCGTCTCGGGTCTTGCCTGCGCCTTTGCCGCACTGGCCTATGCCGAGCTGGCCGCCGCCGTGGGCGGCTGCGGCAGCGCCTATGGCTACAGCTACGTCGCTTTCGGCGAAATCGTGGCCTGGCTGATCGGCTGGATCTTGCTGCTGGAGTACAGCGTATCGGTGGCCGCGGTAGCCAATGGCTGGTCGGGCTATTTCAATAATGCGCTGAGCGCGATGGGGATGCACCTGCCCGACATGCTGACCAAGGCGCCCCATCTCGTCAGGAGCGACTTGGGGGAAGTCATCAATCAGGGCGGCATCATCAACCTGCCGGCGGCTGGCGTCATCCTGATCCTGATGTGGCTGCTGATCATCGGTGTCAAGCAGAGCGCCCAGCTCAACACTGCCATGGTGTTCATCAAGGTGCTGACCATCTGCGTGTTCGTCGGCGTTGCCGCATTCAACGTGCATCCTGAAAACTGGCACCCCTTCATGCCCTTTGGCTGGTTCAATTCGCTTCCTGATGGCAAAACCACCGGTGTGCTGGCGGGAGCTTCGCTGGTTTTCTTTGCCTATGTCGGTTTCGACGCGGTTTCCACCGCCGTGGAAGAAGCCAAAAACCCGCAGCGCGATGTGCCTGTCGGCATCATCGCATCCCTGGCCTTTTGTACCGTGATCTACATCATCGTTTCTGGCCTGCTGACCGGCATTGTTCCCTATACCCAGCTCAATGTTTCCTCGCCGGTGGCACATGCGCTGCAATTGCTGGGCTATAACTGGGCCTCGGCGCTGGTCTCCACCGGCGTGATTGCCGGCCTTACCACCGTGATGCTGGTTCTGTACTACGGCCTCACCCGCATCATTCTTGCGATGTCGCGCGACGGGCTGGTTTCGCCCTATCTCTCCCATGTGAGCGCCCGGACGCACACCCCAGTGCGCGTCATCGTGATCACCGGCATCATCATGTCGCTGGCGGCGGGCTTGTTTCCTTTGGGGGCGCTAGCCGAGCTGGTCAATATCGGGACGCTCGCCGCCTTTGTGCTGGTATGCCTGGGCGTGATCGTGCTGCGCATCCGCCAGCCCCACTTGCACCGCCCATTCAAGAATCCGCTCAATCCGCTGTTCCCCATCCTGGGCATGCTCTCGTGCGGCGCGCTGATGGCCTTCCTGCCGGCATCCACCTGGTTGCGCTTCATCGTCTGGGTGACTCTGGGCGTGATTGTCTATTTCACCTATTCGATCCGGCATAGCAAATTGGCAAAATAACATTTTCCCGGCGGGGTTAAGGCGCGTCCAAATTATCCGCACCACCTTAACCCGAGTGCCGATTGTGCGGTAAAATCGCTCATTTCGATTCCAGGCTATACGCAATGTCTTTCACCATCACCATCCAGCCCAGCAACCACAGTTTTACTGCGGAGGCCGATGAAACCATACTCGAGGCTGGCCTGCGCCACGGCTACACCATGCCGTACAGCTGCCGCGATGGCGTGTGCGGCGCCTGCAAGGGCAAAATCCTGCAAGGTACCGTGGATTACGGCGATTACCAGGCGTTCGCGTTGAGCGCTGCCGAAAAAGCAGCCGGCGGCGCCTTGTTCTGCAAGACCCGGCCCAGGTCGGACCTGGTGATCGAAAGCCCTGAAATTACCCGTGGCGATGAAATACCGGTCAAGACCCTGCCCTGCCGTGTGCAGACGATGACCAAGGTAACCGATGATGTGATGGTGCTGCAGCTCAAGCTGCCGGCCAACGAACGCCTGCAATTCCTGGCCGGCCAGTACATTGACATCCTGGTGAAGGACGGCAAGCCGCGCAGCTTCTCCCTGGCCAATGCGCCGCACGATGACGAGTTCCTCGAGCTGCACATCCGCAACATCCCCGGCGGGGCATTTACCCACCATGTATTCAGCGAGATGAAAGAGCGCGACATCCTGCGCATCAAGGGTCCGCTGGGCGGCTTCTTCCTGCACGAGGATTCGCCCAAACCCATCCTGTTTGTCGCCAGCGGCACCGGCTTTGCCCCGGTGAAGGCCATCGTCGAACACGCGCTGCAGATCGGCGTGACGCGTCCCATGCACTTCTACTGGGGCGTGCGCAAGGAAGCGGATTTCTACATGCTGGACAAGGTTAAGCTGTGGGAGGCGCGCGGCATCCGTTTCACCCCCGTAGTCTCGGACGAACCCTGGTCAGGACGCAGCGGCTTTGTGCACCATGCGGTGCTCGAGGACTATGCCGATCTTTCCGGGCATCAGGTCTATGTTTGCGGCGCGCCCGTGGTGGTGGAAGCCGCGCATCGCGATTTCACCAGCCAGCGCAGCTTGCCGCAGGAGGAGTTTTTCTCCGACGTGTTCTCGTTTGCCCCCAAGACCTGAGATTCAGCGCTTGCGGCTGCTGGCCCAGGCGATGAGCGCGGCCAGCAGCCCTTCGTCCCCCCCGCTTGTCGCGACCGCATAGCGCCAGCCCAGCGCGCGCGCGGCTTCTGCAATGCGCTCGTGCGGGGCAAACAGCGGCAGTGCGGACAATTTTTGCTGCGCTTGCGCATCGGCCATTTCCCACAAATAGCCCAGTGCCTCGCTGCTGGTTACGGTCAATGCGTCCGCTTGCTCCTTCATCAGCCCAGCCAAATCCAGTTGCGGCTTTGATCGCTGGTAACAACTGGCGTACTCGACTTCTGCGCCACGCGCCTTCAGCGTATCGCCCAGCAACTCGCGCCCGCCATTGCCGCGAAAAATCATCACGCGCCAGCCGCGCACTTGCTGCAATTCGGGCTGCGCCAGAAGCGCCTCGCTGTCGAAGCGGTCCGTGGGTGCGATGATTTGCGCAACCCCCTGCTCGCGCAAGGCCCGTGCGCTGCCCTGCCCGACTGCGGCGAACTTCAATCCGGGCGGCATGCCCGCTCCCGCCGCGCGTATGGCGGCCATGCCGTAGTTCACTGCATTCGGGCTGATGAATACCGCAAGGTCGAAACTTCCGAGGCGGGATACTTGTTGGTTAAGTTCCGCCTGGTTTGGTGCCGCTGCGATGTCCAGCAGGGGGAACAGCAGGGGGACGCCGCCTGCCTGTTCGATGCGCCTGGCCAATGGCACCGCCTGTTCGCGCGGCCGGGTGACGATTATTTTTAACCCGGCCAGCAGAGGCGCCATGCGCTGATTACAATCCCAGTGCGGCGAGAATTTCGCCCGCACCCTGGGCGCGCAACTCGGCGGCAATCCTGTTGCCGAGCGCTTCCGGCTGGCTCGGGTCGCCGGTCATGTCGGCCTGTACCATGCGCTTGCCGTCCGGGCTGGCGACAAAACCGCGCATGCGCAGCTTGCCTCCCTCGACTTGGGCAAATCCCCCCAATGGCACCTGGCAGCTCCCGCCCAGCTGGCGGCTCAGCGCACGCTCGGCCTGCACGCAGGCGGCCGTTTCGGGATGGTGCAGGGGCTGCAGCAGCGCGATGACGTCGGCGCGGTCGGCGCGGCATTCGATGCCCAGTGCGCCCTGGCCCACGGCCGGCAGGCTTTCCTCGCTGGAGATGATGCCGCGGATGCGGTCTCCCAGCCCCAGGCGCTTGAGCCCCGCGGCAGCCAGGATGACGGCGGCATATTGGCCTTCATCCAGCTTGCGCAGGCGGGTCTGCACGTTGCCGCGCAACGGCTCGACCTTCAGGTGCGGGAAGCGGGCACGCAGCTGGCTCTCGCGGCGCAGGCTGGAGGTGCCGACTACGCTGCCTGCGGGCAGCGCAGCCAAATTAGCGTATTTGTTCGAGACAAAGGCGTCATGCGGGTCTTCCCGCTCGCCGATGGCGGCCAGGGCAAACCCTTCAGGCAGATTCATCGGCACGTCTTTCAGGGAATGCACCGCCAGGTCGGCGCTGCCATTGGCCAGCGCAGTCTCAAGTTCCTTTACAAACAACCCTTTGCCTCCAATTTTGGACAGGGTCACGTCCAGGATCTGGTCGCCCTGGGTTGTCATGCCCAATATGCTGACCTCTGTTTCTGGGTATAATGCGCGCAGCCGGTCGCGGATGTGTTCTGCCTGCCACATTGCCAGTGCGCTTTCGCGCGAGGCAATGACAAGTTTTGCGGGGGCGCGGTGCGCCGGGGTTGCCTGGCTCATTGAATATTCCTGATTTGTTGCCTGATGTCTGTTTGATTGAATCCGTTAGCGGCGCATTCTAGCATAGCAGGGTGCGCGCGCGCCGATGTCCACGATATGGTAAAGAACGTAATGAATTTGTTGGCCGCGCCTGCGGATATTTCCAGTAAAGATCTGCCCCTGCGCGAGGATATACGCCTGCTGGGCCGCATCCTGGGCGATACGTTGCGCGAACAGGAAGGCGAAGAAACTTTCGAATTGATCGAGAATGTGCGCCGCGCTGCGGTGCGCTTCCGCAAAACCCAGGAGGAGCGCGACCGCCTCCAGCTGGAACAAATGCTCGATGCCCTTTCGCCCAAGGACACCTTGTCCGTGGTGCGCGCCTTCAGCTATTTCTCGCAACTTTCCAATATCGCGGAAGATTTGCACCACAACCGGCGCCGCCGTGCGCACCTGAAGGCAGGCTCCCCCCCGCAGGACGGTAGCCTGCAACTGGCGCTCGACCGCGTGCAGGACAAGCAGATAGATGCTGGCGCGCTGCAGAAGTTTTTCGAACAGGCGTTGATTTCGCCTGTGCTGACCGCGCACCCGACCGAGGTGCAGCGCAAGAGCATCCTCGATTGCCAGCTGATCCTTTCCAGCCTGCTCGCCAATCGCGACCGCGTCGAGATGACGCCCGAGGAGATGGCCGACAATGAGGAGGCGCTGCACCGCTTCGTGCTCATCCTGTGGCAGACCCGCATGCTGCGCACATCCAAGCTGACCGTGACCGATGAAGTCAAGAACGGCCTGGAATACTACCGTTACACGTTCCTGGTGGAAATTCCGCTCATCTACGCCGACCTGGAAAAACAGCTGGAAAGGCGCTTTGGCACGCCCGTTGCCGTCCCGCCCTTTCTGCGCATCGGCAGCTGGATCGGGGGCGACAGGGACGGCAACCCCTTCGTCACCCATGAGGTGATGCGGGATGCCGCAGATCGCCACTCGGCGCTGATTTTTGAACACTATCTGTCCGAGACGCTCGTCCTCGGCCGCCGTCTTTCGCTTTCTTCCCGGCTGGTCAAGGTCAGCCCGGAACTGGAAGAGTTTGCCGCTCAGTCTTCCGATGCTGCCGCCAGCCGTGTGGATGAGCCTTACCGTCGCGCGCTGATTACCATCCATAGCCGCGTCGCTGCCACCGCACGCAGCCTGGGACACCGCATCCCGCAATTTTCGCTGGACGATCACGATGCGGCCCCCTATTCGGATGCGCTCGAATTCATCGCCGACCTGGATATGCTGATCAGTTCGCTGTACCAGCACAATGCTGTTTATCTGGCGCGCGGGCGCCTGGCCAACCTGCGACGCGCGGTGGAGGTTTTCGGTTTCCATCTCGCGCCGCTGGACATGCGCCAGCACAGCGCGATCCACGAGCAGGTGGTGGACGATCTATTCGCCCACGGCGCCGGCAAGAAGGGGTATGCGGCCCTGGACGAAGCAAAACGCTGCGCATGGCTGCTGGAGGCCTTGCAGGCAAACCGCAAGCTGGATGAGGATCTGGCGAAGTTCTCCCATACCGCCCAGGGCGAGTTGCGCATCATGCACACTGCCGCGGACATTCATCGTCGCTATGGGCGCGCCGCCGTGCCCAACCACATCATATCCAAGACCGACAGCGTATCGGACATGCTGGAACTGGCGCTGATGCTGCAGCAGGCAGGGCTGCTCGAAGGCGGCAAGGACCCCGTGCTGCACGTGAATATCATCCCGCTGTTCGAGACCATCGCCGATTTGCGCGGCTGCGGGCCCATCATGGACGCGCTGTTCTCGCTGCCCTGGTATCGTGCCGCGCTCAAGAGCCGCGGCAACACGCAGGAAGTGATGCTGGGCTATTCCGACAGCAACAAGGACGGCGGTTATCTCACCGCCAACTGGGAGCTATACAAGGCCGAGATCGAACTGGTGAAGGTGTTTGAAAAGCACGGCGTGGAGATGCGCCTGTTCCATGGCCGCGGGGGCACGGTGGGCCGCGGTGGCGGCCCCAGCTATGACGCCATCCTGGCGCAACCGCCCGGCAGCGTGAACGGCCAGATCCGCATTACCGAGCAGGGCGAAGTGATCGCCAGCAAATATTCCAACCCGGAAATCGGCAGGCGCAACCTGGAGACGCTGGTTGCCGCCACCATGGAAGCCACGCTGCTGCACCATCATGGCGCGGACAGCACCATGCCGGAATATCATCGCATCCTGGAAGAGCTCAGCACCAGTGCTTTTGCGGCTTACCGCAAGCTGGTTTACGAAACGCCTGGTTTCACGGATTACTTTTTCACCTCGACCCCGATCCGCGAGATCGCCGAGCTCAATATCGGCAGCCGCCCCACCTCGCGCAAGGCGATGGACAAGATCGAGGATTTGCGCGCCATTCCCTGGGTGTTCAGCTGGAGCCTGACACGCGTGCTGCTGCCCGGCTGGTACGGCTTCGGCAGTGCGGTGCAGCAATTCCTCGAGCGCGAAGGCGATGCCGGCCTCCAGCAGCTGCAGGCAATGCACAAGAAATGGCCTTTCCTGCGCACCCTGCTCTCCAATATGGACATGGTGCTGTCCAAGACCGACATGGGCATTGCCTCGCGCTATACAGAATTGGTGGAGGACCAGGTTTTGGCCGCATCGATCTTTGGCATGATAGAGAGCGAATGGCAGCGCACCGTAGACAGCCTGTTTGCCATCACCGGTGCCACTTCACTGTTGCAGGACAACCCTGGTTTTGCGCGCAGCCTGGCCACCCGCACGCCCTATATCGACCCGCTCAACCACCTGCAGGTGGCCTTGCTGCATCGCCACCGCGCTGGTGATGACGATGTGCTGGTGAAGCGCGCGATCCACCTGACCATCAACGGGATTGCGACCGGGCTTAGGAACAGCGGGTAGCCCGGGGCCTTCTCGCTACTTGAACGCCTTCACGATGTATTGCTGCCTGCGGCTGATAGGCAGCATTTCGTCCAGTCCCTTGAGCTTGACAGCCCAGTGCGGCTCCCCGTTTTCTGCATCCGTGACCTTTTCAAAGCCTTCTATCGCTGCTTTTGCCACCAGGCAGTTACGATGGATGCGCACGAAGCGCGATGCGTGCTCCCGTTCCAGCATGCTGAGTCCCAAGATCAGCTTTGGACAAAGGACTTGAAACTGGCGAACTATATTGTCAACGTTGTTTCCGTCTTCGTCACTACAATGAGATTGCTGGTGTCAACATCAGTGATGATGAGTTTTTAAGATTACTGACAGAAGTGGGGAATACCGACGCTTTAGTTGTCAACGTGATTGACATCTTTGATTTTAATGGGTCAGTTATTCCTGGTCTTCATCGGTTTGTATCAGGAAATGATGTCTTACTAGTTGGTAACAAGCGTGATATTTTACCAAAATCAGTAAAAGCAAGCAAGGTTAAAAATTGGTTGCGAGAGCGGGCACATGAAGAAGGACTTCGTCCGGTTGATGTCGTCTTAACGAGCGCCCATCATGAAGATGATGTGTCAGAGTTGATGGCAGAGATTGAAACATATCGTCATGGTCGTGATGTTTATGTTGTTGGTGTGACAAACGTTGGTAAGTCAACCTTAATCAATGCAATCATCAAGAATGCGACAGGTGATGCTGACGTGATTACGACGAGCCGGTTCCCAGGGACAACCTTAGATAAAATCGAAATTCCTTTGGATGATGGTAGTTTTATCGTTGATACGCCAGGGATTA
>DATDDB010000009.1:0-24640 GCA_036524005.1 Gallionellaceae bacterium
CTCAAGCAGTCCGGGCTGAAAGTGCGCATCGGCAGCCTGTTGCCGGAGATCACCGCGCCGACCGTGCTGCAACTGTCCGATGGCGCCAGCCTCACCCTCGAACCCTTGGTGCGCAACGGCAACCGCCTGGGCGTGGAAGGCTTCGACCCCTGCGTGGTGCTGCTCAACAACGATCTTTCTGCCGGTGTGCCGGACATCCTCAAGAATCTGGAACAGACCGTCCTGCCCCCGCTGAACGCCGGCTGGACCACGCGCCGCAAGTCGCACCACTTCGCGGCATATGACAAGGTGGCCGCGGAATTCGCGGAGATCGTCGGCATCGACCCCTGGCTGATCAACCCCATTTTCGACCATTGCGGCGAGATCGACTTTCAGGCGCAGACCGGCGAGGATTGCCTGGTGAGCAAGGTGGGCTTGGTGCTGGAGCAGGTCCGCGCCAAATATGCGCAATACGGCGTGAAGGAAACGCCTTTCGTCATCGTCAAGGCCGACGCGGGCACCTATGGCATGGGCGTCATGACCGTGAAAGACCCCGAGGAGGTGCGCCACCTCAACCGCCGCCAGCGCAACAAGATGGCGGTGGTGAAGGAGGGATTGCAGGTGCACGACGTGCTGGTGCAGGAGGGCGTGTACACCTTCGAGAACATCAACGAGGCCGTGGCCGAGCCGGTGGTCTACATGATGGACCGCTATGTGGTGGGCGGTTTCTACCGCGTGCACACCGGGCGCGGCGTGGACGAAAACCTCAATGCCCCCGGCATGCACTTCGAGCCGCTCGCCTTCGAGACCTGCTGCACCCTGCCCAATCCCGAGTGCGCGCCGGACGACACCCCCAACCGCTTCTATGCCTATGGCGTGGTGGCGCGCCTGGCCATGCTCGCCTCGGCGCTGGAGCTGGAGGGGATGGCGACGTGAGATTGAAACCATTTACAGAGACACAGAGACACAGAGGAAAAACAAAACCGGGTCTTGGAATGCGGGTTGCATCAAGGGTTTCGGGTATTCTCTGTGTCTCTGTGTCTCTGTGGTGGGTTTTGACTCTTGCTGCCTGCAATAACGCACCAGCTACCTACCAGGAGCAGGGCTATGTGTTCGGCACGCTGGTGGAAGTCAGCGTATATGGCGAGGAAGATGCCAAGGCCAGGCAGGCGGTGGCGGCGGTGATGCAGGAATTCCAGCGCCTCCACAACATGCTGCATGCCTGGAAGCCTTCCGAACTGAGCGAGCTGAATGCGGCTTTTGCCAAGGATAAGAGCAAGGAGGCGACGCCTGAGCTGGCAGCCATGCTGAAGGATGCGGCCAGGCTTTCCGCTCAATCGGACGGACTGTTCAACCCGGCCATCGGCGGGCTGATACAAACTTGGGGATTCCAGGCCGACGAGTTCAAGGCGGTGCTGCCGGATGAAAAGCGGGTAGCCGGGCTGGTAAAAACCAATCCGCAGATGAGCGACCTGGTTTTCGACGGCAACCGCATCGCCAGCCGCAACCAGGCGGTGCAGATAGACCTCGGCGGCTACGCCAAGGGTTATGCGCTGGATCGGGCGGCGGAGACATTGAAAAAAATGGGCGTGCACAATGCGCTGATCAATATCGGCGGCAACGTGCTGGCGCTGGGCGCGCATGGCGACCGGCCCTGGCGCGTGGGCATCCAGCATCCGCGCAAGCCGGGGCCGCTGGCCACCCTGGAGTTGCATGACGGCGAGGCCATTGGCACCTCGGGCGATTACCAGCGCTATTTCGAACTGGCCGGCCGCCGCTATTGTCACCTGATCGACCCGCGAACGGGCCAGCCGGTGCAGGGGGTGCAGGCCGTCACCATCCTGACGCGCGGCGCGCAAGCAGGGGTGATGTCGGATGCCGCCTCCAAGCCGCTGTTCATTTCGGGTGTAGCGGGCTGGCGTGCGGCAGCGCGCAAAATGGGGCTGGAAGAAGCCCTGCTGGTGGATGGCGCAGGCCGCGTGCATCTAAGCGCCGCGATGCGGAACAGGCTAGAATTTGCGGATAAGGCTACCGTCAGCGAGGTTGAGCCATGAGCGCAACGGAACCCGGCTCCCCGGAACAGGAGCGGATTGAACAAAATGTGAAACGCGCGGTCGGAAAGCGTGCACTGCAGGAGATTCGCGGCATCGTCAACGACGAGCGGCGCAGGGAAGCCGCGAATGCGCGTTTTCTGCGCGCCTTTATCAAATACGGGTGGGTCGTCATGCTGCTGGTATCGCTGGTGTTATTAAAATTGCTGGGAGTATTTTAATTGGTCGGTATATTGCTGGTGACGCATAGCAGTCTCGGAGACAGCTTCGTGGACTGTGTGGGACATGTATTCGGCTCCGCGCCGCGCAACCTGATGGTGCTTTCGGTGCGCGCCAATGACGATGCACAGCGCAAGGAGGCGGAAGGGCGCGCAGTCATCAAGCACCTGGATACGGGAGAGGGCGTGCTGGTGCTGGTGGACGTATTCGGGGCCACGCCAGGCAATATCGCCGCGCGCCTGTGCCAGATTCCCAACGTGAGGGGCGTGGCAGGCCTCAACCTGCCTATGCTGCTGCGCGTGGTGACCAACACCGGCAAGTCCCTGGATGAGCTTGCCCAAATGGCCCTGGAAGGCGGCCGCGACTGCATCATACAAATCGACACTGCAAACATGGAACAATGCGATGCTGCAAAATGAAATATTGATCAGAAACAAACTCGGCCTGCATGCGCGCGCCTCGGCCAAGCTTTCCCAGCTGGCCGGGCAGTTTCCCTGCGAAGTCTGGCTGGCGCGCAATGGACGCCGCATCAACGCCAAGAGCATCATGGGCGTCATGATGCTGGCCGCGGCCAAGGGCGTGACCATTACCGTCGAGACCAACGGCGAGCAGGAACAGGAAGCCATGACCGCCATCCAGTCGCTGATAGACGATTATTTCGGAGAAGGGGAATAGATAAATGGTTTCCTCCAAGAACCGTCGCGAGCAGGCCAAAATGCAAGGAGCCGCACAGCGAGCGCTGAGACATACCGTGTGGGTAGGCGAAGCGCGAGCGAGCACGCGACGCAGCAGATTGGCCGCGCAGCAGGTTATTGGGAGGAAAGCATGAGTTTTACCCTGCACGGGATCCCGGTCTCCAGCGGCATCGCCATTGGCTATGCCCACCTGGTGTCGCATACCACGCTGGAAGTGGCTCACTATGTGCTGCCTGCGGAACGGGTGCAGGAAGAAATCAAGCGCTTCGCGGCGGCACTGGAGGCCACGCGCCAGGAACTGACTGGCCTGCATGTCAATCGCCCGCTCAACGCGGGCGAGGAATTCGCCGCCTTCCTCGACCTGCACCTGATGATCCTGAACGACGAGCACATCAGCCAGGCGCCGCGCGAAATGATAGAGCGCGAGCATTGCAACGCGGAATGGGCGCTCAAGGTGCAGATGGACGATCTGGCCGAGCACTTCGACGCCTTCGAGGATGCCTACCTGCGCGAGCGCAAATCCGACGTGATGCAGGTGGGCGAACGCATCCTGAAATCCCTGCTCGGCCACCCCGGCCATGTGCCGCCGGCGCCGGACCACGACGGCAACGTGATCCTGGTGGCGCACGATCTCAGCCCGGCCGACCTGATCCAGCTCAAGCCGCAGCAGTTTGCCGGCTTCATCACCGACCTGGGCGGCGCCACCTCGCACACCGCCATCATCGCGCGCGGGCTGAATACCCCCTGCGTGGTCGGCCTGCACCACGCACGCCAATTGCTGCGCGAGAACGACCCCATCATCGTGGATGGTGCGCAAGGTGTCATCCTCGTCAACCCGGACAAGCAGATACTCGCCGAATACAAGCTGCGCCAGAGCCAGCTCGAACTGGAGCGGCAAAAGCTGCGCCGCCTGCGCACTGCGCGCGCCAACACGCTGGACGGCGAGGTGATCGAGCTGCACGCCAACATCGAAATGCCACAGGACGTGGCCGAGGTGCGCAAGAACGGCGCGACCGGCGTCGGCCTGTTCCGCAGCGAATTCCTGTTCCTCAACCGCAGCGACCTGCCGGACGAGGAAGAGCAATTCGAGGCCTACCGCGAGGCGGCAGAAGGCATGAAAGGCCTGCCGCTGGTGATCCGCACCTTCGATCTCGGCGCGGACAAACAACTCAGCAATGCCAAGCGCGTGGCCAGCAATCCCGCGCTGGGGCTGCGCGCCATCCGCCTCTCGCTGGCCGAGCCGCAACTGTTCCGCACCCAGTTGCGCGCCCTGCTGCGCGCCTCGCATTACGGCAACGTCAAGATCCTGGTGCCCATGCTCTCCAGCGTGTCGGAAATCAACCAGACCCTGCAGTTCATCGGCCACATCAAGCACGAACTGGACTCCGAAGGCATCGCCTACAACCGCAACATCCCCATAGGCGGCATGGTAGAAATTCCCGCAGCCGCCCTGGCGCTCGGCGCGTTCACCAAGAAGCTCGATTTTCTCTCCATCGGCACCAACGACCTGATCCAGTACACCCTGGCGATAGACCGCACCGACGAGGAAGTGGCGCATCTGTATGACCCGCTGCACCCCGCCGTACTGCATTTGCTGGCCCACATCATTTCCGGCGCCAACAAGGCGGGCGTCCCCATCTCCGTGTGCGGCGAAATGGCAGGCGAACTGGAATTCACCCGGCTGCTGCTGGGCTTCGGTCTGCGCCAGTTTTCCATGCACCCCTCGCAGCTGCTGGGCGTCAAGCAGCGCGTGCTCACCACCAGCCTGCCGGAAGTGGTGCCGCTCACGCAGAAAATCCTGCGCAGCGAAGACCCGATGAAGATACGCGAATTGCTGGACAAGCTGAATTCGCTATAGTTGCCAGGCCGGCGCATGTCGCGAAATAAATACCCTCTCGTGCTGCTGGCCATCGTGCTGGCTTTCTGGACCTGGTCGGGCATAGACGTCCGGGATACCCGCCTCACCTGGTTCCTGGAAACCTTGCCGTTCATGATTGCCCTGCCCGTCTTGCTGCTGACCTTCCGGAAATTCCCGCTGACCAGCCTGGCCTACACGCTCATTGCCATCCACGCCATGGTGCTGATGCTGGGTGGCCATTATTCCTATGCCAAGGTGCCGCTGGGCTTCTGGATGGAAGACTGGTTCGGCTGGACGCGCAACAACTATGACAAGATCGGCCACTTCATGCAGGGTTTTGCGCCAGCGATCATCGTGCGCGAGATACTGGTCAGGAAATCGCCGCTAAAATCCGGGGGCTGGCTGAGCTTCATGTCCATCAACGTACCGCTGGCCTTCTCCGCGCTGTACGAGATCCTGGAATGGCTGATTTCCCAAACCAGCCCGGAAAACACGGAGGCGTTTCTCGGCTCGCAAGGCTACATCTGGGATACCCAGACCGATATGCTGATGTGTCTGATCGGCTCCGTGTTTGCCCTGGTACTGCTATCCCGCTGGCATGACAGTCAATTGTCGAGGATAGGGGCGATATAAGGAACTCGTTGACACGCCGCGGCAAAACGCGGAAACTTCAACCAGTGCCGATTTGAGCTCAGCTTGCGGGGCACGTTAAACATACCAGCTAAAGCGAACAGACCCGCTCTAGCATCAAGCCGAGCGGGTTTTTTGCATTCTAAGGATCAAGTTTGTGGATTCATCGGTAGGGATAGTAAAGGCGCAGACCGCGCAGTTCGACGCCCCGTTCACCTTCAGGAGCGGCGCGGTGCTGCCGCGTTACCAGTTGGTTTACGAGACCTATGGCGAGCTGAATGCGGACAAGTCCAATGCCATCCTGATCTGCCATGCGCTCTCTGGCCATCACCATGTCGCGGGCATTTACCAGGATGAGCCGAAAAATGTAGGCTGGTGGGACAACATGATCGGCCCCGGCAAGCCGATCGATACCAACAAATTTTTTGTCGTCGGCCTCAACAACCTGGGTGGCTGCCACGGCTCAACGGGGCCGGCCAGCATCGACGCGAAGACCGGCAAACCGTACGGCGCGAGCTTTCCCGTGGTGACGGTGGAAGACTGGGTGGAATCGCAGGCGCGCCTGGCCGACCTGCTGGGAATCCAGCAATTCGCCGCCGTGATCGGCGGCAGCCTGGGCGGCATGCAAGCCATGCAGTGGTCGCTGTCCTATCCGGAGCGGGTGCGCCATGTGCTGGCCATCGCCACCGCGCCGCACCTGACCGCAGAGAACATCGCCTTCAACGACGTGGCGCGCAATGCCATCCTGACCGACCCGGATTTTCACGGCGGCAATTTCTACGAGCACAATGCCGTGCCCAAGCGCGGCCTGCGCCTGGCGCGCATGCTGGGGCACATCACCTATCTTTCCGACGATGCCATGGCGGACAAGTTCGGGCGCAGCCTGCGCGCGGGCAAGCTGGGCTACAGCTACGACATCGAGTTCGAGATCGAGTCCTACCTGCGCTACCAGGGCGACAAGTTTGCCGCCTATTTCGACGCCAACACCTACCTGCTGATGACCAAGGCGTTGGATTATTTCGACCCCGCGCGCGCGTTCGACGGCAACTTGGACCGCGCGTTTGCCGCCGCGCGTGCGGATTATCTGGTGGTGTCGTTCACCTCGGACTGGCGCTTCTCCCCCGACCGTTCGCGCGAGATCGTGCAGACGCTGCTGCATAACCGGCTGAACGTGAGCTACGCCGAGATCACCTCGACCCACGGGCACGACTCGTTCCTGATGCAGCACGAGCATTACCACGACGTGATGCGCGCCTACCTGGGGCGGATTGCACAGGAATTTTCGGCCCAGGAAAAGAAATGAACGAGCACGATTCCCACAAACTTGCCGCTTCCCGCCCGGATTTTGCCGCTATCGCGGCGTGGATACCCGAGGGCGCATCGGTGCTGGACCTGGGCTGCGGCGATGGCAGCCTGCTGCGCTACCTGAAGGACACGCGCAAGGTGCGCGGCTACGGCGTGGAAATCAGCGATGCAAACATCGTCGCCTGCATCAACAACGGGATGAACGTGATCCAGGGCGACTTCGATGCCGGCCTGTCCGGGTTCGAGACGCTGTCCTTCGATTTCGTCATCCTGTCACAAACCCTGCAGGCCACGCGCCACACCGAGGCGCTGGTAAGCGAGATGCTGCGCGTGGGCCGCGAAGGCATCGTCAGCTTCCCCAACTTCGGCCACTGGAAAAACCGCCTGCAAATCCTCTCCGGCAACATGCCGGTGTCCGAGGAGCTTCCCTACCAGTGGTATGACACGCCCAATGTCCACCTGTGCACCCTGCATGATTTCGAGGCGTTCTGCGGCCGCCACCAAGTGCGCATACTCGATCGCCGCGTGATGACGCGCGGTAAAGAGGTAAGCCTGCTGCCCAACCTGCTGGGTGCCATGGCGGCATATCGCTTCAGGCGCGCATGAGGGGAGCCTGGCGGCAGCTGTTCACCCGGCGCATGCTGATCTGCGTGTTCACCGGGTTTTCCTCCGGCATGCCGTTGTTCCTGCTGTTCAACCTGGTTCCGGCCTGGCTCAAGACCGAGGGTGTGGACCTCACCACCGTCGGCCTGTTTGCGCTGATCCAGTTTCCCTATACCTGGAAATTCGTCTGGTCGCCGCTGCTCGACCGTTATGTGGTGCCCGTGCTGGGACGCAGGCGCGGCTGGATGCTGGTGAGCCAGGTGGCGCTGCTGCTGCTGATCATGCTGCTCGGCGGCTTTACCCCGCAAACGGACATCTCCACCATTGCCGCGATCTGCACCGTGCTGGCATTCGTCAGCGCGACGCAGGATGTGGTGCTGGATGCCTACCGGCGCGAACTGCTCAACGGTTCCGAGATGGACATGGGCAACGGCGTGCACGTGGGCGCCTACCGCGTCGCCAGCCTGGTTCCTGGCTCGCTCTCGCTCTACCTGTCCGACCACCTGGCCTGGAACACCGTGTTCATCATCACCGCATTGTTCATGCTGCCCGGCCTGGTCATGACCTTGCTGGTGAGCGAACCGCACCGCGCCGAGCCGCCCCGTACCCTGCGCGCCGCGGTGATCGAGCCGTTCCGCGAATTCATCCTGCGCAAGGGATGGGCCAGCGCGCTGTGGATACTGGCCTTCACCTTCTTCTACAAGCTGGGCGACAGCCTGTGCACCACGCTGGCCACCCCGTTCTATCTGGATCTCGGCTACAGCAAGACCGAGATCGCCCTGGTGGCCAAGCATGCCGCGCTGTGGCCCGCGGTCATCGGCGGCATACTGGGCGGGGTGTGGATGGTGAAGATCGGCATCAACCGCGCGCTGTGGCTGTTCGGCGTGGTGCAGGTGGTCTCCATATTCGGCTTCGTCTGGCTATCCACCCAGGGGCACCACAGCGGCGACGCGGCCATGGACTACGCAGCACTGGCGGCGGTGATCGGGGTAGAAGCGCTGGGCGTGGGCCTGGGCACGGCCGGATTCGTCGCTTTCATTGCGCGCAACACCCACCCGGCCTATACCGCCACACAGTTTGCCCTGTTTACCAGCCTTTCCGCCGTGCCGCGCACCTTTGTCAATGCGGCAGCGGGGTGGCTGGTGAAAGCCATGGGCTGGACGGATTTCTTCCTGCTCTGCGCGATACTCGCGGTGCCGGGGATGCTGCTGCTTCTCAAGGTGGCGCCCTGGAACGAAAAGGCCGGAAACGGAGCGATTCGGGCATGAACCCCCGCCCCGCTTTATTGATGGAATTCCTGCCCCAATGCAACTATAATTCAGGGTCTACCGGGTAATAATTGACCAATAGTGTCAAGAAACATGCAGTTATACGCCTTCGGCATCAACCACCAAACCGCGCCGCTCAATGTGCGCGAGCAAGTCGCGTTCAACGCAGACTCCATGGAGCCTGCGCTGCGCGACCTGGTGGGTCATGGGGCGGCCCGCGAAGCGACCATCCTCTCCACCTGCAATCGCACCGAGGTGTATTGCAGCTCGCAGGAACTTGCGCAGCCCATCCAGTGGCTGGCCGAGTACCACAAGCTCAAGCCGGCGGAGATCGAGCCTTACCTGTATGTGCTGCCGCGCGAGCAGGCGGTGAAGCACGCCTTCCGCGTGGCCAGCGGGCTGGATTCCATGGTGCTTGGCGAGCCGCAGATCCTGGGCCAGATGAAACAGGCGGTGCGTAGCGCCGAGCAGGCCGGCACGCTGGGCTTCATGCTGCACAAGCTGTTCCAGCGCACCTTTTCCGTGGCCAAGGACGTGCGCTCGCAGACCGAAATCGGCGCCAATCTGGTGTCCATGGCGGCGGCCGCCGTGAAGCTGGCCGAGCGCATTTATCCCACCATCTCCGAGCAGAGCGTGCTGTTCATCGGCGCGGGCGAGATGATCGAGCTCAACGCCGTGCATTTCGCCGCCAAGCAGCCGAAGAAGATCACCGTGGCCAACCGTACCATCGAACGCGCGCAGACGTTGGCGCGCCGCATCAATGCCCACGCCATCACGCTCAACGAATTGCCGGAACAGCTGGCGAACCATGACATCATCGTCACATGCACCGCCAGCCCGCTGCCTATCCTGGGCAAGGGCATGGTCGAGCGCGCGCTCAAAGCCCGCAAGCACCGCCCGCTGTTCATCGTGGACCTGGCCGTGCCGCGCGACGTGGAAGCCGAGGTGGCGGAACTGGACGACGTGTTCCTCTACAGTGTGGACGACCTGGGCGAGCTGGTGCGCGACGGGCTGGATGCGCGCCAGAACGCGGTGAAGCAGGCGGAAGTGATCATAGACGCGGGCGTCTCAAACTTCGTGCACTGGCTGGAGTCGCGCGAAGTGGTGCCCACCATACGCGCGCTGCGCGACCATGCTGACCGCCAGCGCCGCCATGAGTTGGACAAAGCCCTGCGCCTGCTGGCCAAGGGCGAGGCGCCCGAGAAAGTGCTGGAGGCGCTTTCCAACGGCATCACCAACAAACTCCTGCATGCGCCCACCCATGCGCTGAACCAGATGCAAACCGGCGAACGCGAAGCCTTGCTCGACACCGTTCACCGCCTGTACCAGCTGCATACTCCCGAATGAAACCCAGCATCGGTGCCAAGCTCGCACAGCTCAGTGCGCGCATGGACGAGGTTAACCATCTTTTGAGCAGCGAAAGCGCCACGCGCGACATGGAACAATTCCGCAAGCTCAATCGCGAGCGCGCGGAACTGGAGCCGGTGGTCGAGCATTACCACGCCTACCAGGCCTGCGAGGCGGACATCGCCGCGGCGAACGAGATGTGCGCCGATCCCGACATGCGCGAATTCGCCGAGGAGGAAGTCAGGGCCGGCAAGGGGCGCCTGGAACAACTGGAGGCCGAGCTGCAAAAGTTGCTCCTGCCCAAGGATCCCAACGACGAGCGCAACATCATCCTGGAAGTGCGCGCGGGCACTGGCGGCGACGAAGCCGCACTGTTTGCCGGAGACCTGTTCCGCATGTACACCCGCTTTGCCGAGCGCAACCGCTGGCAGGTGGAAATCATCTCCGAAAGCCCGGGTGAGATGGGCGGCTACAAGGAAATCATCGCGCGCATCGTGGGCCACGGCGCGTATTCCGTGCTCAAGTTCGAGTCTGGCGCACACCGCGTGCAGCGCGTCCCCGCCACCGAGGCACAGGGGCGCATCCACACCTCGGCCTGCACCGTCGCCATCCTGCCGGAAGCGGACGAAGTCGGCGACGTGGTGCTCAATCCCGCCGATCTGCGCATAGACACTTTCCGCGCCTCGGGCGCGGGCGGACAGCACATCAACAAGACCGATTCTGCCGTGCGCATCACCCACTTGCCCACGGGCACGGTGGTCGAATGCCAGGACGGCCGTTCCCAGCACCAAAACAAGGCGCAGGCCATGCGCGTGCTGGCTGCGCGCATCAAGGACAAGCAGGAGCACGAAGCGCACAGCAAGATTGCCGCCGAGCGCAAATCGCTGGTGGGCACGGGCGATCGCTCCGAACGCATCCGCACCTACAATTTCCCGCAGGGCCGCGTGACCGACCACCGCATCAATCTTACGCTGTACAAGATGGACAATATCATGGACGGCGACATCAGCGAGCTGACCAATGCATTGATGGCGGAGCACCAGGCCGAGCAGTTGGCAGCGCTGGCAGAAGAGGCCTGATTCACGCGCTCGCTCCTTGCTGTGCCGCAACGGCGACACGTTACTGGCGGAGCCAGCCGATTGCGGGAGCCGTTTGCGGACCGCCTTTCCCGCACCGCATGCTACGCTGCTCACCGTGTCAAGGCGGGCCTGCACTATCATCGTCGCTCGCTTCGCGTAGCGGTCGATGCGAAGCATCGGGCACCGCACGGCATACCCCTTGCGGGTATAGCCGCCTTGTCTCACATTTTTTGAAATGTAATTGGAATAGGGAATGCCGCCTACGGTTCAGCAGTTATTAGTGGCAGATGCTGCAAAACTGGCGGCAGCCTTGCTGCTCGATTCCAGCAGCGCGCGCCTGGAAGTGCAATACCTGCTGCAGCACGTGCTGGGCAAGCCGCGCGCCTGGCTGCTGGCGCATGCCGAAACCATACTGAACCCGGAACAACTGGCCGACTATGGCGCCAGGCTGCAGCAGCGGCTGCGGGGTGAACCCATCGCCTACATTCTGGGGGAGCGCGAATTCTACGGCCTGAAATTCAAGGTGACACCAGCCACGCTGATTCCACGGCCCGAGACCGAATTGCTGGTTGAGCAGGCATTGCAGCGCATTCCGCAGGAGCGGCCCTGCCAGGTGCTGGATTTGGGTGCGGGCAGCGGAGCCATCGCCTTGTCCATTGCACATGAGCGCCCAAAGTCCGGCGTGGTGGCAGTGGATGCTTCACTCGCGGCGCTGGAAGTGGCGCAGGAGAATGCGGCGCGGCTGGGCATCCGCAATGCAAATTTCCTGCATGGCGACTGGTATGCCTCGCTGGGCGGACGGCGTTTTGATCTGATCGTTTCCAATCCGCCCTATGTGGCAAAGAACGATCCCCACCTGCAGCAGGGCGATCTGCGCTTTGAGCCGGCGTCTGCGCTGGCTTCCGGCACAGACGGCCTGGATGACATCCGGCGCATCGTGGATGGTGCAGGTTCACACCTTGAGCCGGGCGGCTGGCTGTTGCTGGAACATGGCTACGACCAGGCAGTGCGCGTTCGTGAGTTGCTGGAACGGGCCGGATTCGCCGAGGTATTTTCCGTGCGTGACCTGGGGGACATCGAACGGGTCAGCGGCGGGCGTCGCGCCATCTAGTTGGAACTGATAAACGGTTTGAAGCCGAGCCGCGGTTCCAGCTGGTCAGCGGAAGTCCGCGCCTCTTCCGCGGTGCGGTACGGGCCGAGACGGACGCGCGTCAGGCCGCTTTGTGTATGTATCATGATCTGCTTGCTGAAATCGCCCAGCTTCTTGCGCATGTCCGCAACGAAGCTTTGCGCCCCCTGGGGTGAATGGAAAGAGCCCAGTTGCAGGAAGACACTGCCGCCGCCGTCACGGATTTCTTCTGCGGCAACGGCGTTATTCTGCTGCACCGGGGGAAGTATCGGGGTCGTGGCAATCGGAATGATGGCAGGCGGGGCCGGTGCGGGTTTCAGCGGTTCCACCTGCACGGGTTCGGCCACGATGGGCTGCGCCACAGGCTCCTGGCCGGGCAGGATGCTCTCGACTTCTACCTCGGCGCTGCCGCTGGCGATGATGTCCAGCTTGGAGGCGGCGGCATAGGAGAGGTCCATGATGCGTCCACGCAGGAAAGGCCCGCGGTCATTTACGCGCACGATCACAAATTTCCCGTTGCGCAAGTTGGTGACGCGCGCATAACTGGGGATGGGTAGCGTCTTGTGCGCGGCGCTCATGCCGTACATGTTGTATACCTCGCCGCTGGAAGTGCGCTGGCCGTGGAATTTCTTGCCATACCAGGAAGCCATGCCGCGCTCCTTGTAACTGCCGGGAGCGGAGAGCGGCACATAATGTACGCCCAGTGCGTCATAGGGACGGTTGGCATAGCGGTGCAGCGGCTCGTTGCGCGGCACGGCATCCGGGGTTGCGGCAAGGCGGGCAGGGTCTTCCGAGCCGGGGCCGTCGCCCGGCAGGTAACCCCCGCCGCTATCAGGGGGCGCATGGCGTCCATCTGACCGATGTGTGGGTGCGGAGCCGCAGGCGGCGAGCAGCAGCGCCGTGAAAACAATCAGACCGGTTTGAATTCTCATCGCGTGCCCTCAGGTCTTGACCAGCTGTTTGTGTTTATGGATGCTCGTCAGCATGCCGAATCCCAGTGCCAGCGTGAGCATGGATGTACCGCCATAGCTGATCAAGGGCAGCGGTACGCCCACCACCGGCAGGATGCCGGTCACCATGCCCATGTTGACGAAGGCATAGGTAAAAAAGGTCAGCGTGATGCTGCCGGCCAGCAGGCGCGTGAAATAGGTCGAGGCTTCCGCGGTGATCACGAAGCCGCGCGCGATGACGAACAGGTAAAGGCCAAGCAGTACCAGCGCGCCGATCAGGCCGAATTCCTCCGAATACACGGCGAAGATGAAATCGGTGGTGCGCTCGGGCAGGAAATCCAGGTGGGTCTGCGAGCCGTTCATATACCCCTTGCCCAGGAAGCCCCCGGAGCCGACCGCGATCATGCCCTGTATGGTGTGGTAACCCTTGCCCAGCGCATCCTGCTCCGGGTTGAACAGCATGAGGATGCGATGCTTCTGGTAGTCGTGCAGCATGGACCAGATCGGCTTGGCCGCCGCCAGCCCGGCGATCAGCGTCACCAGCATCACGCGCCAGGAAAGCCCGGCGAGGAACAGTACATAAAAGCCGCTGGCGGCGATTAGTATGGCGGTGCCCAGGTCAGGCTGACGTGCGATCAGGGCGATAGGGAGCACAAGCAGCAGGACGGCGACGAAATAATTCCGCAGCGTAAGCGTCGCCTCGTGCTTTTCGAAATACCAGGCCATCATCAGTGGCACGGCGATCTTCATCAGCTCCGAGGGCTGTATGGTTGCCACGCCGACATTGAGCCAGCGCCGCGCGCCATGGCTGACCTCGCCGAACAGGGCCACGCCGACGAGCAACACCATGCCCAGCAGGTAAATCGGCACGGCGCTGCGCAACAGGTAATGCAGGGGCATGCTGGAGACCAGCCATAGCGCGACCAGCGCGACCAGGATGTTGATGAATTGCTTGCCGACCATCACGAAACTGCTGTCGCTGGCGCTGTACAGCACCAGCAAACTGGTGCTGGCCAGCAGCCCCAGGCCGAGCATCAAAACAGGGTCGAAGGGCTTGATAAAACCTTTCCAGATGCGCCTAATCATGTTCGGCTCCGGATTTTGCCGCAGGCGCCTGCAACGGCACAGGCACCTTGTTCAGCAGGTAATAGTCGAATACTTTGCGCGCGATCGGCGCTGCCGTTGTGCCGCCGTGACCGCCGTTCTCCACCAGCACGGCCAGCGCGATCCTTGGCTTGTCGGCGGGGGCGAAGGCGATGAACCAGGCGTGGTCGCGGTTGCGCTCGTCCACCTGGCTCTCGATATAGCGCTCGTTCTGCTTGATGGCGATGACCTGGGCCGTACCGGTCTTGCCGGCCATATCGTAAGGCGCGCCCGACCCGGCCCAGGCAGCGGTGCCGCCCGGCTTGGTCACGGCGACCATGGCGCGCTTCACCAGGTCGAGGTCATCCCGGTCCAGGTGCATGTCGAAGGCCGGCTGCACGGGGGGCACCGGCTGGGCGGGTTTGCCGCTGGGCTGCAGCTGGCGCAACAGATGCGGGCGATAGGCGACGCCGTCATTGGCGATGATGGCCGCCGCAAAGGCCAGCTGCATCGGCGTGACCAGCACATAACCCTGCCCGATGCCCGCCGATACGGTATCGCCTGCAAACCACTTCTGGTTGAAACGCTTTTGCTTCCAGTCCTCGGATGGCAGCAGGCCGGGCAATTCGCCGTCGATGTCGATACCGCTCTTGCTCCCGAAACCGAATTGAGAGAGGAAGCTGTGCATTTTCTCGATGCCCATCTCGGTCGCAAGGCCGTAAAAATAGGTGTCGCACGACTGCTGGATGGCCTTGAACATGTCCACGCTGCCGTGGCCGCCGGTCTTCCAGTCGCGGTAACGGTGGCTGCTGCCGGCCAGCATGAAGTAGCCCGGGTCACGGATGGCCTGTTCGGCGGTGCGCGTGCCGAAGTGCAATCCTGCCATGGCCATGAAAGGCTTGATTGTGGAGCCGGCAGGATACTGGCCGCGCAGGATGCGGTTATTGAGCGGCACATCGGGCGAATTGCTGAGCTCGTCCCAGGTTTCCGTATCGATGCCGTCGATGAACAGATTCGGGTCGTAGCCGGGCTTGCTGACAAACGCCAGCACCTCGCCGTTGTTGGGGTCTATTGCCACCAGCGCGCCGCGGAATTTGCCGAACGCCTGCTCGGCAATCTCCTGCAGCTTGGCATCCAGCGTCAATACCAGGTTGTTGCCCGAAACCGGAGAAGTGCGCGACAGCGTACGGATGCCGCGCCCGCCGGCATCCACCTCGACCTGCTCGAACCCGGTGGTGCCATGCAGTTCTTTCTCATAGCGCTGTTCGATGCCGCCCTTGCCGATGTAATCGGTACCGCGGTAGTTTTCGTCTTCCTCGTCCTCTTCCAGCTCTTGCTGGTCCTGTTCATTGATGCGCCCGATGTAGCCGATCAGGTGCGAGGCGGCTTCGCGGAACGGGTATTCGCGAAACAGGCGCGCCTTGATTTCCACGCCGGGAAAGCGATATTGCTGCGCGGCAAAGCGCGCAGCCTCGGTATCGTTCAGGCGGCTGCGTATCGGCAGGCTTGCGTAATTATGGCTTTCCGCCTTGAGCTTCTTGAAAATACGCCGGTCCTTCGGCGTGATCGTGACCAGCTTGGACAATTCGTCTATGGTGCCTTCGAGGTTGGATACCTTGCTCGGGTCGATTTCCAGCGTGTAGCCGGAATAATTGCGCGCCAGCACCACTCCGTTGCGGTCGAGAATCTGCCCACGGTTGGGTGCGATCGGCATGGGCTTGATGCGGTTGGTCTCCGCCATGGTGCTGAAGTCGCTATGCCGCACCACCTGCAGGTAAAAAAAGCGCCCCAGCAGGATGAGCATCAGCAGCAGGACGAAACCCAGGCTCAGCAGGAGCCTCAGGCGGAACATGTGGATTTCGCGCTGGTGATTTCTGAGCTCGGCCTTAAGCTTCATAAACGCCCGGAATTACAAACGTTCGGAATTGCTGCGGGGATGGCGCAAGGATTGCAGGAGCAGGGTGAGCGGCACCCACATCATGGCCGTAGTTGCGCTGCCCAGCATGAATCCCCAGGCGAAGCGGCCCTGGATTTGCCAATGCACCGCGGCATAAGCGGCATAGGCAGCCAGCAACATCAGGAAAACCTGCAAGGTCTGCTGTTGCAGATTGAACATCTGGACGCGGCGGTGCAGCACGATGCCGCCGAACGCCAGCAACGTGTATGCCAGCGCATGCTGGCCGAACAGGCTCGCATCGGCGACATCGGCAAAGATGCCTATCACCCAGGCAATGCCGATGCCGATGCGGTACGGCTTGTGCGTGCACCAGTAGAGCAGCACCAGCGCGACCATGTCCGGGCGCAGGGCCAGCCAGACGCCGCTCCAGGGCAATCCGTTGAACAGCAGTGCCGCAATGAAGCTCAGCACAATGAACATGGGCCTCGCGGGCAGCATGAATTCACGGTCTTTTTGCTGCAGCATGTTCATCGTGACGCCTTTCCGGTTTTCTTGCCCTTGACGACAGGTGCTTCCAGAGCGCTTTCAGGGCGCGGCGGCAGCTTTTCCAGGCTGGCAAGCACGAACAGCGAACGCTGGTTGTTTACGCCGGTGATGGGCACAGTTTGCACCCGCGCAAAGGGATAGGCGGGATCGCGTTCGATGTGGCTGATTTTCGCCACCGGCAATCCTGGCGGGTAAGTGCCGTCTATGCCGGAAGTGACCAGCAAGTCACCATCCTGGAGGTCCGCCGTGACCGGCGCGTAACGCAATTCCAGCTCATTGGGATTGCCAGAACCGAACAGGATCACGCGCAGGTTGTTGCGCAGCACCTGCACTGGCACTTCATGGTCCTTGTCGGTGATCAGCGTGACCTCGGAAAGCAGTGGCCAGACACGGGTGATCTGCCCTACCACGCCGGTGTTATCCAGTACCGCCTGCCCCGCCGCCACCTTGGATTGCCCCAGATTGAGCAACAGTTTATGGCGTGAGGGGTCGCGTTCGGAATACAGCACTTCGGCCAGCTGCATGGGCAGCTTCAATCTCTCGCGCATGTCCAGCATGGCGCGCAGCTGGAGGTTTTCAGCCTGCAGGCCCTGCAGCTGCATGGTCTGGGCGGCGTCAGTCGCGTGCTGGGCGCGCAGCTCCTCATTTTCGCGGGCCAGGCGGTTGCGCGTGGTGAAAAATTCGTTTGTTTCATGCCACAGCATGGGGGGAAGCGTGGTCAGCTTCTGCAGCGGGTAAATCAGCGTGGATAGGACGCTGCGCGTGGATTCCAGGTACTGGTGCCGGGAATCCACGAATAGCAAAAGCAGGGAAAGCAGTGAAAAGAACACCAGCCTGACGATGGGGCTGGGGCCGCGATTGAAAAACTTGACCGAACTGGTGTGATCCATCAACTGCCTGGCAAAGCCATCCTATCAATCGCTGGTGAAGACGGAGTCGAGTTCGTCCATGCGCTCGAGCGCCTTGCCGGAACCGCGCACCACGCAAGTCAGCGGGTCGTCGGCCAGGATCACCGGCAGGCCGGTTTCTTCCATCAGCAGGCGATCCATGTCGCGCAGCAGGGCGCCGCCCCCGGTAAGCACCATGCCCTTGTCGGCGATGTCCGCGCCCAGCTCGGGCGGGGTTTGTTCCAGCGCGGATTTCACTGCGCTGACGATGCTGTTCAGCGGGTCGGTCAGCGCTTCCAGGATTTCATTGCTGGAAATGGTGAAGCTGCGCGGCACGCCTTCTGCCAGGTTGCGGCCCTTCACTTCCATTTCGCGCACTTCGCTGCCGGGGAAGGCCGAGCCGATTTCCTTCTTGAGTTCTTCCGCAGTGGTTTCGCCGATCAGCATGCCGTAATTGCGGCGGATGTAATTGATGATCGCCTCGTCCAGCTTGTCGCCGCCCACGCGCACCGAGCCCGCATACACCATGCCGCCCAGGGAGATCACGCCCACCTCGGTGGTGCCGCCGCCGATATCCACCACCATCGAGCCGGTCGCCTCTTCCACGGGAAGGTCGGCGCCGATGGCAGCCGCCATCGGCTCCTCGATCAGCTCGACGCGGCGCGCGCCGGCGCCGAAGGCCGATTCGCGGATGGCACGGCGTTCCACCTGGGTGGAGCCGCACGGCACGCAGATCACGATGCGCGGGCTGGGCGAAAAGATGCTGCTCTTGTGCACCTTCTTGATGAATTGCTTGAGCATCTGCTCGGTGATGGTGAAGTCGGCGATCACGCCGTCTTTCATCGGGCGGATGGCGGTGATGTTGCCGGGCGTGCGCCCCAGCATCTGCTTGGCGGCGAGGCCGACCTGCTGGATCACCTTCTTGCCGTTCGGCCCGCCTTCCTGGCGGATGGCAACCACGGAAGGCTCGTTCAGCACGATGCCCTGGCCGCGCGCCCAGATCAGGGTGTTCGCGGTGCCGAGGTCAATTGCCAGGTCGTTGGAAAAATAGCCGTTGAATAAACCGAACATGTTGGAGATTCCGCTCATCGAATTTGCCGTGAGAAAGTTGCCGAAATAAAGGTGCCTGGAAATATTGCGCCATCCTGCCGCGCCCATCAAACCTGTTTATGATACCCTATTACGCCTGTTTGAATAAAGTTTTAACAAAAATGTCCCTCAGCACCGATGACCTCAAAAAAGTCGCCAGCCTGGCCCGGTTGGCCATGTCCGAAGCGGAAATCAGCGCTACCCATGCCCAGATGACCGGCATTTTCGGCCTGATTGCCGAAATGCAGGCCGTGGATACCAATGGGGTGGAGCCCATGCCGCATGCCCAGGAACTCACCCAGCGCCTGCGCGAGGATAAAGTCACCGAAACCAACCAGCGCGAGGCGTTCCAGGCCATCGCCCCCCAGGTGGAGCGTGGCCTGTACCTGGTTCCGCAGGTCATCGAGTAATCCGCCATGATGAATTCCAGCCTCGCCCAACTGGGCGCCGCCCTGCGCGCCAAAAAAATCTCCAGCGTCGAGTTGACCCAGCTTTACCTCGACCGCATCGCCAGGCTGAACCCAAGCCTGAACGCCTACATCACCGTGAACCCGGAAATGTCGCTGGCGCAGGCGCGCGCGGCCGACCAGCGCATCGCGGCGGATAAAAATGAGGCATTGACCGGCATCCCACTGGCACAAAAGGATATCTTCTGCGCGAAGGGCTGGCTCACCACCTGCGGCTCGAAAATGCTGCACAACTTCGTCTCGCCCTACGATGCCCATGTCATCGAGCAATTCAACCGCGCGGGCGCGGTGAACCTCGGCAAGACCAACATGGACGAATTCGCCATGGGTTCTTCCAACGAGACCTCGCACTACGGCCCGGTGAAGAACCCGTGGGACACCGCGCGCGTGCCCGGCGGCAGTTCGGGCGGCACGGCAGCGGCCGTCGCCGCGCGCCTGTGCGCAGCCGCCACCGGCACCGACACCGGCGGCTCCATCCGCCAGCCTGCTGCCCTGTGCGGTATCTCCGGGCTCAAGCCTACCTACGGCGTATGCTCGCGCTACGGCATGATCGCGTTTGCCTCCAGTCTCGACCAGGCCGGCCCCATGGCGCGCAGCGCCGAGGACCTGGCGCTGATGCTGAATGTCATGTCCGGGTTCGACGAGCGCGATTCCACCAGCCTGCAGCGCGACAAGGAAGACTACGCGCGCGATTTGAACAAGCCGCTTAAAGGTTTGCGCATCGGATTGCCCAAGGAATTCTTTGCCGAGGGCATGGGCCGCGATGTGGCACAGGCGATCGATGCGGCCATCGCCGAATACAAAAAGCTGGGGGCGACCATCGTCGAAATCAGCCTGCCCAACTCCAGGCTATCCGTGCCCGTGTATTACGTGCTGGCCCCGGCCGAGGCTTCCAGCAACCTGTCGCGCTTCGACGGCGTGCGCTACGGCTACCGCGCGAAGGACTACTCCGACCTCACCGACATGTATGAAAAATCCCGCGCCGAAGGCTTCGGCGCCGAGGTGAAGCGCCGCATCATGATCGGTACCTATGTGCTCAGCCACGGCTACTATGACGCTTATTACATCAAGGCGCAGCGCATCCGCCGCCTGATCGCCCAGGATTTCGTCGAAGCCTACAAGAAATGCGACGTGATCATGGGGCCGACCTCGCCTTCCACCGCTTTCAAACTGGGCGAAAAGGGCGACGACCCGGTGCAAATGTACCTGTCCGATATCTACACCATCGCGGTTAACCTGGCGGGCCTGCCCGGCATGTCCATCCCGTGCGGCTTCGGCGCGAACGATATGCCGGTGGGCCTGCAGATCATCGGCAATTATTTCGACGAGGCGCGCATGCTCAACGTCGCGCACCAATACCAACTGGCGACCGACTGGCACAGTCGCGCGCCAGCGGGTGTATAGGAAACGGGCTGTAAGGAAACGATATGAATTGGGAAATCGTCATCGGTCTGGAAGTGCATGCGCAGCTTTCGACCAACAGCAAAATATTCAGCGGCGCATCTACCGCCTTCGGCGCCGAGCCAAATACGCAAGCGGACGCGGTGAGCCTGGCCTTGCCCGGCGTGCTGCCGGTATTGAACAAGGGCGCGGTGGAGCGCGCGATCAAGTTTGGTCTCGCCACCGGCGCGCACATCGCGCCGCGCTCGGTATTCGCGCGCAAGAATTATTTCTACCCCGACTTGCCCAAGGGCTACCAGATCAGCCAGTTCGACCTGCCCGTGGTGGGACAGGGCTCGCTCGCCATCCAGGTGCCCGCGCAGGGCAAGCAGGCCGCATACGAAAAGACTGTGCGCCTTACCCGCGCCCACCTCGAAGAGGATGCGGGCAAGTCGCTGCACGAGGATTTCCACGGCATGACCGGCATCGACCTCAACCGCGCGGGCACGCCGCTGCTGGAGATCGTGTCCGAGCCGGACATGCGTTCCGCCGCCGAGGCGGTGGCCTATGCCAAGGCGCTGCACACCCTGGTGCAATGGATAGGCATCTGCGACGGCAACATGCAGGAAGGCTCGTTCCGTTGCGATGCCAACGTCTCGGTGCACAAGCCGGGCACGCCCTTTGGCACGCGGCGTGAAATCAAGAACCTCAACTCCTTCCGCTTCCTGGAGCAGGCCATTGCATACGAAGTGCAATGGCAGATCGAGACGCTGGAAAACGGCGGCACTATCCAGCAAGCCACCGTGCTGTTCGACCCGGACAAGGGCGAAACGCGCGTGATGCGCACCAAGGAAGAAGCGCACGACTACCGCTATTTCCCCGACCCCGACCTGCTGCCGCTGGAAATCAGCGAGGAATGGAAGGAAGAGGTGCGCAAAACCCTGCCCGAGCTGCCGCAGGTGAAGCAGGCGCGCTACCAGGAGCTGGGCCTTTCTGCATATGACGCGGGCGTGCTCACCAGCTCGCGCGCGATGGCGGACTTTTTCGAGGGTGTGCTGACGCTGGCAAAGGGCCAGGCCAAGCAAGCCGCCAACTGGATCATCGGCGAGATGAGCGCCCAGCTCAACCGCGACAATCTGGAGATGGCGCAATGCCCCATCTCTCCGCTGCAACTCGGCGGGCTGCTGGCGCGCATCGCCGATGGCACCATCTCCAACGCGGGCGCCAAGGAAGTGTTCCGCATCATGTGGGCCGAGGGCGGCGAAACGGATGCCATCATCGAGGCCAAGGGGCTGAAGCAGGTTTCCGATAGCGGCGCGATTGAAAAACTGGTGGACGAGATCATTGCCGCCAATGCCGAGAAGGTGGCGGAATACCGCAGCGGCAAGGATAAACTGTTCGGCTTCTTCGTCGGCCTCGCCATGAAGGCCAGCCAGGGCAAAGCGAATCCGGCGCAATTGAACGAGATTCTCAAGAAAAAGCTGGCGGGCTGACCGGCCCCGCGATCAGGGATGCACGCCTGCTATGACTAATTCGCTACAGGCCTCACGCGGCGATGGTGCGAGCGGGGCGCCTGTGTCATCATGCTCTCGGTCTTGCCCTGAGGGCATCGTTAACCGGGGGATTGCATGAGTATTTCCAGGAACAAATTGCTGGCCATCAGTGTGGTTGTCGGCGTGGTCGTTGCAGGTCTGGTCTATGTCGGCGTGAAACGCGCGCTTGACCCAAAGCGGACGCCCATGCCGGACAAAACCGCGCCTATTGCAGCCATCCAGCCCCAGCTGGACAAACTCAAACGTGAGGAAAGGCAACTCGTCATCGGCTACCTGCTGCTGCAGCGCGGAGAGGTCGGCTCCCTGTCCACGCATGGCATCAGTTTCACGGCGAAAACCCTCGGTGAAGCGATAGAGGCGCAGAAGGCGCTGCTGGCAACGAAACAGGTGTCCGACGAGTGGCCGTTGATGCACGCGCTCGAAGATGAGGCGCTGCGCCCTCTGCGTCAAGCCGTGTCGCTCGACTTGGTCGCCCGTAAGCAAACGACCCTGAGCGACGTAGTCAAGTCCAACCCGGACACCGCCATCGTGGCCAGCGGCGGCACACAGAATGATCCGAGGATCATGATGGCCTACCGCATCGTCAACCAAGGGAAGACGGCGATTACCCACCTCACCGGCTACATCCAGCCGCAGATCGTCAGCGATGACTGGGTCAATCCCCTCGCGCGCTATGACATCGCATGCCGCGTGGATGTGAAGAATATCGCGCCCGGCGCGAGCGTTAAGGTAATCTGCACCCAGATAGACCTGAATGTGATAGGCGATGCCTCCAAAACGCCCGATACCGGGCTGGCCATAGACTGGCGGCCCGACGTGGTGGAATTCGCCGATGGCAGCAAGCTTTCCTACGAAACCAACGCGCGCACCAACACGCTTTTGTGGAACCATTACACCATTGATGGCGCCATCAGTGGCGTAAAGTGAATCCTGCGCCCGGCGGGTTAGCTGTCGGCTGACCCGTTCGGGTTGCTTGATTTATAGGCAGCTTTCCAGTACCTTGCAGCCTTGCGTGGGGGTCCTTGCCCGTTTTAAGCCTAGGGGCAAGGTGAGATACACCCTTTGAACCTGTACGGATAATGCCGTCGTAGGGAAGCGTCGAGACGTAACCGTCCCCAGTGCTTCCCTATCTGCTGGAGCACATCATGAATGCCAATCCAAAATTTGTAAGCCAGTCCGCGCACGTGGACGAAGCGGCGATCAAGCCGCTGCCCGCTTCGCGCAAGGTATATGTCGAGGGCAGCCGTCCCGACATCCGCGTGCCGATGCGCGAAATCAGCCAGACCGATACCCACACCAGCAATGGCGCGGAACAGAACCCGCCCATCTATGTGTACGATTGCTCCGGCCCCTATACCGACCCGGCTGTGAAGATCGACATACGCTCCGGCCTGGCCCCGCTGCGCGAAGGCTGGATCGCCGAGCGCGGCGACACTGAGCAGCTCGCCGGCCCCAGCTCCGGTTACGGCCAGCAGCGCCTGGGCGACCCGGCCCTGGCCGAGTTACGCTTTAACCTGCAGCGTGCGCCGCGCCGCGCAAAAGCGGGGGCGAATGTCACCCAGATGCACTATGCGAAGCAGGGCATTATCACGCCCGAGATGGAATACGTCGCCATCCGCGAAAACCAGAAACTGGAAGGCATGTCCGAGCTGATGCGCACCCAGCACCAGGGCGAGCGCTTTGGCGCTTCTATTCCCAAGATCATTACGCCCGAATTCGTGCGCGACGAAATCGCGCGCGGCCGCGCGATCATCCCCGCCAACATCAACCACCCCGAAGCCGAGCCGATGATCATCGGGCGCAATTTTCTGGTGAAGATCAACGCCAACATCGGCAACTCGGCCCTGGGTTCCAGCATTCAGGAAGAAGTGGAGAAGATGACCTGGGCCATTCGCTGGGGCGGCGATACGGTGATGGACCTTTCCACCGGCAAGCACATCCACGAAACGCGCGAATGGATCATCCGCAACTCGCCGGTGCCCATCGGCACCGTGCCCATCTATCAGGCACTGGAAAAAGTTGATGGCAAGGCAGAGGAGCTGACCTGGGAAATCGTGCGCGATACGCTCATCGAGCAGGCCGAGCAGGGCGTGGACTACTTCACCATCCACGCCGGCGTCCTGCTGTGCTACGTGCCCATGACGGCCAAGCGCATGACCGGCATCGTCTCGCGCGGCGGCTCCATACTCGCCAAATGGTGCCTGGCGCACCACAAGGAAAATTTCCTCTACACCCACTTCGAGGAAATCTGCGAAATCATGAAGGCCTACGACGTGGGCTTCAGCCTCGGCGACGGCCTGCGCCCCGGCTCCATATACGACGCCAACGACGAAGCGCAACTGGGCGAGCTCAAGACCCTGGGCGAGCTCACCCAGGTCGCGTGGAAGCACGATGTGCAGGTGATGATCGAAGGCCCGGGCCATGTGCCCATGCACATGATCAAGGAGAACATGGACCTGCAACTGAAATGGTGCCATGAGGCCCCGTTTTATACCCTGGGCCCGCTCACCATGGACATCGCCCCCGGCTACGACCACATCACCAGTGCGATAGGTGCGGCGATGATAGGCTGGTACGGCACCGCCATGCTGTGCTACGTCACACCCAAGGAACACCTCGGCCTGC
>DATDDB010000010.1:0-32951 GCA_036524005.1 Gallionellaceae bacterium
ATCGCCTGCCTGAATTGGCTCCCCACAAACAGCAATTCGCGTTCCTTCTCACGCTGCCCCGCCAGACTCCAATCTATGCCGGCCTTTGCCAACAGAACACCTGCCACGGCCACGGCAAGCAAAATAGTCAGGTAAGTAAAACCGGATTGCTTATTTACCGTCATTTGGCTCACCAGCTTCCGTATGCTGAACCATCCTGCGCCGTTCCGGGTGCACCACTCTTGACGTCGAAAACTGAACCCTTCTCACCATTACTGGGCGGAATCGATCTCCAGGTGGAATTGCTCTGGGTGACCGGATCAACAGGTATAGATCGCAAATATTTTTTTGCGACAAGTTCATCCAGTACATCGGGATACTTGCCATTGTCCGCATGAAACTTGTCCAGCGCCTCACGCATGAGGGTCAGATCTTCCTTCAGAACGTTTTCTTCGGCTTTTGTGACGCTATGGAAATACCGCGGCATCGCAATCGACAGCAATAGCGCGATGATTACCATAGCAACGAGCAACTCGATGAGCGTAAACCCCTTATCCCTCGGCGCAAAGAAGGTATGCATAGCTACCACTCCTTATAGGGGACGCCATTAAGCCCCACAAGGTCACTGCGAGAGTATATGTCATAGACATCTTTCCCATCGTGCGGTGCATCAGGGGGGCTATCATAACTACGCTTCCCCCACGACCTCTCGGCATCGGTAGCGTCGTCGTTAAATGGATCCTTGGGAATTCGACGCAAAAAGTAGATTTTCTGCGCGTCCGGGCTTTTGATATCAACGACACCATCCACCAGAACTGATAATCTGGCTGGATACCCAGACTGGTCAGCGAGTTTCATGACCCTTCCATCATCGACAGCCTGCTTGTATGCATCAATGGCTGAGCGAATTTCACGCAAATCCTCGCGAAGCTCACGCTCCTTTTCCCGCTTCCCGGACAATTCAGAAAGAGGTAGAGCTACGGATGCAAGTATGCCGACGATCACAACGGTGACCAGCAACTCGATAAGTGTAAACCCATCCTGTCCGGCCAACGCTCGCAACTGTGTCATTGCGCAAAATTCATTTGGTTATTTCCACAATTGCCAGCGGCAATGTGTCAACCGCCAACACCCTGCCCACAGCATCGGAAAGATTGACCGATCCCACATTTACTTGGGTTTTCCCGGCCTCATTGCCCAAAGCCTGGAACGTCACGCTCGCCAGCAGCCCCTCCCCCTGAACATTGCCTTGCCGAATGACACTGAAATTGACATGACCAGTCTTATCTTGAACCTGCTGCAGAAACTGAGTTTTGCCGTCAGGCTTCTTGAGTAAGTCTCCCTCCAATACATTAACCACCTTAAGTTTCGTTGGGTCATATGCCAACTCAAGCATGGCATTCTGCAGATCTTGCGCAGCCAGATTGATTTTGAGCGTAAACTCTTTTCCAGCAGCAATTTGGGCTGGTGCATCAAACGACAATTTGGCTGCAGTCAACGGTAAAGCAGATGGTACTGAGTTTGCCTGAGGGCTTACCTGTCCGCTCATATCCTTAGGTACGGGCGTACCCTGGCCGCCCTTGTCTTCACGCTCCTGGCGAATATCCAGCCGTTTCAGGCTAATCGCCGATTCGGTTCCAGAGGGAAACTCCTCAACAGGCGCATCGGTGCGAATCACATTACGAACGACGTGAGGCGTAATCAGCAATACGACCTCAGTCTTTGACGCAGTATCGGAATGACTGGAAAACAACCGCCCCACAAGAGGAAGTTGCCCGAGAATAGGCACCCCATTGGCGGTCTTGCGATCCTCTTTGTCGATCAGCCCTGCAAGCATCTGAGTCTCATTATCCTTAAGACGCAAAACAGTCGATGCATTCCGGGTGCCGATTTGATATGTAAGCGAGCCGCTGGCTTGCTGAATCTGCTTGGTGATGCTGCTGACTTCAAGCCCTACCTTGATGCCAACGTCGTTATCCAGATAGACTGTAGGTTCCACATCAAGCTTCAGTCCCACATCCAGATAATTTACCGATTGAGATACAAATCCGGTTGAAGTCGTAGTGCTGGTAATGACAGGCACTTTGTCGCCAATATGCACGTTGGCCTTTTCGTGGTTCTTTACCCGAATTTTCGGGTTCGCGAGCAGGTTCGTGTCACCATCCTGATGTAGCAGATTGATAATCAGCGCCGGATCAGTAATTGCTGCACGTACCAGGCCTGAATTACGATTGTGAATTTCAGGTAGCGTCAATGACCCCGGCGTCCCGGCTGCCCCAACCACACTGAAGCTGAGTTGGCTTGGGTACTGAATTCCAATAGCATCCAGCGTACTTGTGCCAACTTCCAGAATCTCCACTTCAAGGACGACTTCAGGTTCAGCTACGTCCTGAGCAGCTACTAAACGCTCCGCCACCCTGATCGCATCGGGTGTATCGCGCATTACGATCAAGTTCGCCTTCTCATCGACAAAAATGTCTTTGGTCTTGACGATACCCTTAATAACGGCAGAAACATCCTTTGCGCTTGCATTGGTCAAATAGAAGTTCTTAACCTGCAATTCCTGAAAATCCTTAAGCTTCTGCGGTGTGTTTGGATAAATAAACAATGTATTTCCATTGAGCGACCGCTGCTCAAGCTGGTTGGAAACTAGCACAAACCGGATTACATCCTCGATGCGCGAGTCGCGCACGAACAAATTTGTGCGCAGATCAGGCCGAACCTCCTTATCCATGATGAAATTGATTCCGGACACTTTGGAGATATAGTCGAATACCGTCTGTACAGGAGAGTCCTTGAATTCGATGGTGATCGGCCGTGCCAGCTTCGATTTAAGCGATGCATCGGCGGGACTGTTCATGCTGGCGGCGGCTTCAATCTTTTGCTGCAACTTCAACGCACCAGGGTTCGAGGGAGATTCCGCAAGTACCGTGCGCACCTTATGCGATGCGCCTGCTAAATCATTGCTCTCCAACTGTGCCTTGGCTTCACTCAATAGCTGTGCTTGTTTTTTTTCGGTATTCAATGTGCTTAGGCCGATCCTCGCGCGCGGATTAGCTGGATCTACCTTGAGAACATGGTTATAGCTCTTGGCAGCCTCTTCCCAATCGGAATTGTTTTTTGCTGCTTCAGCCATGGATAACCACTGATATACGACCACCTCTCTCAGTTTGAAATATTGCGAGCGAAACTCCGCGTTGTCGGGATCCAGTTTGTGGGCTTTTTCAATTTGCGTCAGCCCCTCATCAAGCTTGCCCTCCTCTAACAGGGACTGACCGTTATCGAACGCGCGTTGTGCAGCACAACCAGCCAGTAGAAAGGCTAGCAATAAACAAGCCAGTATCTTTATTGTCTGCATGTTTCTGTTCTTAATTACTTTGGTTTATCAGGGTACAGTGGCAGGTACAGCCGGCAGACCCAAGCCTCCCTCCTCAGGAGCAGGCTCGCGGATGGGCTGCTGTATGGGCTGATTTGTTCCTTGTGGCGGCTGAGGCACCACAGGCAAGGAGGCCAGCGATGAATCTGCAACATCAGGTTCGTCCACTAAAGCAGAACTGCCAACGGTTGTCGAATTGAATGTCAACGTCTGCTGCGTATTGTTTGGAAGGTAGGTCAGCGTGGCATCTACATTGGTAATCTTGTCAACACGATAAGTGTTGTCCAATACATCATTGACCTTGACCACATACGTCCGATCGTTTTTGATCAGGAACAGTGATACCTCCTTGCCATCGATCATTCTGCCGACAAAAGTATAGGCGGCAGCAAGGGGTTCGGGAGAGGACTGAGGCTGAGGCTGCGACTTGTCCTGTATTGCGGAACCTTTGCTCCCCTGCCGTACCGTGATAGGTGACGGAGCTTGAGCATGTGCATTGGCTTGGCTCTGAGGTTGAGTATGAATTCGCTCATCAGTGCGTTCCCGAACGCGCACTTGCGGAGACTCTGAAATATTGAATGATGACTGCGAAAGCGACCAGTATTTCGGTTCGAATATATCTCCGCCTTTAATTTTGGCGGGGGCGGTACGCTTGGATAAAATTGATGCAAAACGCATATCTGGTTGCCGCAACCCACCCTGCTCAACAACCTGCTTGGGAATTGATGAACGGTCCTTTGAGACCGCCTCTACCAAATCTGCAGAAGAATTATCCGTTGCAGGATTAGCCAAGGCTATGGCAGCCCCGCCGCAGAAAAGGATTGTGACTAATACCCCCCTCGAGCTATACACACCCCACCTATTCGAGAAATTTTATCAATAGTATGTCATCTTGGGTTCAAGTGGCAACCAAAAGCAAGACAGCACTATATATATTGGACCGCGCCGCCAATATAAATATTACAGATTACTTTCCGCGAAATGGCCTATTACGAACACACTCACTCGCGTGTGCGAGAAAAATTGGCGATATATTCCGTGATGCGTGCAAGAAAGCCAACGTCACTGGTGTCACCTTCAAGGACATTCGCAGCAAGGGCGCAACCGATGCGAAGGAACAGGGCTATAGCGACGAACAGCTTAAGGCCGCATTGGCACACAGATAGTGCGACTACCCGCGAGTACTTGAAGGGGCGGAAAGCACCGCTGAGCGAAGTGGTTTTGAAGCTGCCTAAGGATTGAATATTAGCCAAGTTATCCACAATGGCTAATATTCGGCTATTTCTAATATTCGGCTAATTTGAAGGTCGCAGCTGGATTGCAACTCTTTGATTATCTGGTCGGGGCGAGAGGATTTGAACCTCCGACCACTTGCACCCCATGCAAGTACGCTACCAGGCTGCGCTACGCCCCGAAGTCGTGCATTATAGCAGAGCGCCTGGTTTACGTGAAAACAATTTACCCAAAAAACTTCTGCGGGAGGAAGTGCCAGGGCGGCACGTCCTACTAGGCTTCCAGCAGGGCAATGATTTCGCGCAATTCGTTGCGGAGGCTGGCCATACCGGCATTGGCCGGTACTGACGGCTCCTTTTCCTCAAGGGGAATGGAGTGGTTTTCCAGGCGGCTGCGCGCGCCGCTGATGGTGAAGCCTTCTTCGTACAGCAGTTGGCGGATGCGCCGGATCAGCAGGACTTCATGGTGCTGGTAATAGCGGCGGTTGCCGCGTCTTTTCACCGGCTTGAGCTGGGTGAATTCCTGCTCCCAATAGCGCAGCACGTGCGGCTTCACGCCGCACAGCTCGCTCATTTCGCCGATGGTGAAATAGCGCTTTGCCGGGATGGGCGGCAGTTCCGCGCTACTTTTGTTGTGGTTTTCCATGATAGGTCTTCTCTACCATGCTCTTGAGTTTTTGACTGGGGTGAAATGTGACCACGCGGCGCGCGGTGATGGGGATTTCCTCGCCGGTCTTGGGGTTGCGCCCGGGGCGCTGCGGCTTGTCGCGCAACTGGAAATTGCCGAATCCAGACAGTTTCACGGCCTCGCCGCGCTCCAGCTGGATGCGGATTTCCTCAAAAAAAGCTTCGGCCATATCCTTTGCCTCGCGCTTGTTCAAGCCCACTTTTTCAAACAACAGGTCGGCCAATTCGGCCTTGGTCAATGTTCCGCCATTGTTCAGCGACATACTTCCCCCTCAATTATGCCCGCAACTGCGCTCCGGCGCCCTGCAGGGCTGCAACCAGCAACGCGATGCTCTTATCAATTTCTGCTTCGGTCAAAGTTTTCTGAGTATCTTGCAATAACACGCGGAATGCAAGGCTTTTTTTGCCCGGCTCCACCCCTTTGCCCCGATACAGGTCAAAAAGTGCCAATTCCGCAACATCGGGCGCTTTCGCCGCCTGCATCGCATTGAGCAGGGTTTGCACGGCCACCCCTTCGTCGACCACCACGGCCAGATCGCGGCGCACCGGCGGGAATTTGGAGACTTCGGCCACGCGCGGCACGGAAGCATGCAGCAAAGCATCCTGTTCCACCTCAAACCATACTGCCTGCTGCGGCAGTTCATATTTCTGCTGCCATTGCGGGTGCAGTTCGCCTATCCAGCCGATGTGCTTCCCATCCTTAAGAATTTGCGCCGAACGCCCCGGATGCGAGGCCGGGTGCGCCTTGGCGACAAATTCAAGGCGCATCGGTGCAAACAGGGCCTCGACATCGCCCTTCACATCGTAAAAATCCACCGTGCGGGCAACCGCACCCCACTGTTCCGGCAGCGCCGCGCCGTAAGCCAGCCCGCCCACGCGCTCGTGCTGGACATAGATGCCCCGTTCTGAGGCAAAACAGCCGCCCATCTCGAACAGGCGCACGCGTGGCTGCTTGCGCGCAAGGTTGGTGCGCAAGGCGGCCAGCAGGCCGCCCAGCAGGCTGCTGCGCATCACGCTCATCTGACTGGCAATGGGGTTTTTCAGGGCCACAGGCGCGGCATTGCCGCACAGGTCGCGCTCCCATTCGGCTTCCACGAAGGAGTAGTTGATGGTCTCCTGGTAGTCGCGCAGCACCAGCACCCGGCACACAACGTCGTGCGGACGCATGGCTTCAGCCTGCGGCAGAATGGACATCAGTGCCTGCGGCGGCAACGCCGGGATGGACTCATAACCATGCACGCGGGCAATTTCCTCGATCAGGTCTTCCTCAATGGCGATGTCGAAACGGTAGCTGGGCGGCGTAATGCTGAATTCGCCATTTTGTTCCTTGCACGCCATACCCAGGCGGGACATGATCCGTGTGATTTCATCGGACTTCAGTGCCACACCCAGCACACGCTCAACACGCGAGGCGCGCAACTTGACCGGATTGCGCACAGGCAGCGTGCCCTTCGCTTCGGTCACCGCATCGGCCTGTCCGCCGCAGATTTCGAGTATCAGCTGGGTGGCGCGATCCAGCGCTTCCAGAGTGGCGTTGAAATCCACGCCGCGCTCGAAACGGAAGGAAGAATCGGAGCCGAATCCCAGCTGGCGCGACTTGCCGGCGATCACGCTGGGTGTGAAAAAGGCGCTCTCCAGGAAAATGTCTGTGGTCGCATCGTCCACCGCGCTATCCGCGCCGCCCATCACGCCCGCCAGCGCCACCGGGCGCTTGCCGTCGGCGATCACCAGCATGGATTCCTGCAGGCTAACCACCTGCTCGTTCAGCAGCTTCAGGCTTTCGCCCTTGCGCGCAAAGCGCACTTCGATGTTTCCATCCAGCTTGCTGAGGTCGAAGGCATGCAGCGGCTGGCCCAGTTCGAGCAGCACATAGTTGGTCACGTCCACCAGCGCGGAAAGGCTGCGCAGACCGCAACGCTCCAGGCGCTGCACCATCCAGGCGGGCGTTGCCGCCTTTGCATTCACGCCGGAAATCACGCGCCCGCTATAGCGCGGGCAGGCGGCGGAGGCAGCTACCTTGACCGCGCGGCTGGCGCCCCCGGTTTGCTTGAATGCGGGCTGCGGCAGGGCTTGCAGCGGCGCACCGGTAAGTGCCGCTACTTCGCGCGCGATGCCGCGCAGCGACAGGCAATCGGCGCGGTTCGGCGTGAGCTTCAGGGTGATCAGGTGGTCGTCCAGGTCGAGATGCTGGCGTATGCTTTGCCCCACGGGCGCATCGGCGGCCAGTTCCAGCAGGCCGCTGCTTTCTTCCGCCAGACCGAGCTCCTTTGCCGAGCACATCATGCCGAAGGAAGCGACGCCGCGCACCTTGGCCTGCTTGATCTCGAACGGCTTGCCGGGCTCGCCGGGCAGTTTTGCGCCCACCAGCGCGCAGGGCGCTTTCATGCCGACGGTCACGTTCTGCGCACCGCACACGATTGAGAGCGGCTGCCCCTGCCCCACGTCCACGGTCAGCAGGTTGAGGCGGTCTGCGTCGGGGTGTTTTTCCTTGGTCAGCACCTGTGCCACGACGACCTTGTCAAAGGCGGGCGCGACCGGCTCCATCTCCTCGACTTCCAGCCCCGCCATGGTCAACAGGTGTGAAAGCTCTCCGCTGGAGAGCGAGGGATTCACGAAGGTCCGCAACCAGGATTCGGAAAATTGCATGGTAGATTTATATTCCGCAAAGCGGCGTTTGCCCCCTCTCCCTCCGGGGGAGGGTTGGGGTGGGGGAGCCCGCCATGATCAAAGCCAACTTCATATTCCGCACACTCCCCGGCTAGTTGAACTGCTTGAGGAATTGCAGGTCGCCCTCAAAGAACAGCCTGAGGTCGTTCACGCCGTAGCGCAGCATAGCCAAACGCTCCACGCCCATGCCGAAGGCGAAGCCGGTGTATTTCTCGCTGTCTATGCCGACCGCCTTGAGCACATTGGGGTGCACCATGCCGCAGCCGCCGATTTCCAGCCAGCGCTCGCCCCAGCTCATGTCCATCTCGGCGGAAGGCTCGGTAAACGGGAAGAACGACGGGCGGAAGCGCACCTTCAGCTCTTCGGTCTCGAAGTAATTCTTGAGGAAATCGGCCACCACGCCCTTGAGGTCGGCAAAGCTCACGCGGCTGCCCACCCACAGCCCTTCGACCTGGTGAAACATGGGCGAATGGGTAGCATCGGAATCCACGCGGTACACGCGGCCAGGCGCGATGATGCGGATGTCCGGCATGGTCTCCAGGTGCTTGTATTTCTCCACGTGCTCCTGCATGTAGTGGATCTGGATCGGCGAGGTATGCGTGCGCAGCACATGTTGCTCGTCCACGTAGAACGTGTCGTGCATGGCGCGCGCCGGATGATCTTCCGGGATGTTCAACGCGGAGAAGTTGTAGAAATCATTTTCGATTTCCGGGCCTTCCGAAACGGCATAGCCGATGGAGTGGAACAGCGTTTCGATACGCCCAAGCGCCAGGGTAACCGGGTGCAGGCCGCCCGCCCCCGTCCCTCGCCCCGGCAGGGTCACATCCAGCGCTTCCGCGGCCAGCCTGGACTGCAATGCCTGCTGCTGGAGGGCATCGCGCCGTGCCTGCAGCGCGGCTTCGATCTGCTGCTTCACTTCATTGATGCGCGCGCCGGCTGCCGGGCGTTCTTCGGCGGAAAGTTTGCCGAGCCCCTTCAACAGGCCAGTCAGGCTGCCTTCCTTGCCGAGAAAGCGCGCTTTGGTGTTTTCCAACGCGGCAGGGTCTTCAATCGCCGCGAAGGACTTCAGTGCATCATCGAGTATTTGTTGTAATTCTTGCATATCCTATGGCTAAACATGCATAGCGGCAGAAATCGTAGCGAGCGGACCGACATTGCGGGAGCCCGGAGCGCAGGCACCGGAATGTACGTAGAGGTACATGAGGATGCCGAGCACCGCGCGACCCCGATGTCGGTTCGCGCAGTAGATTTATGTTGCTATGAAAAAAGGAGGCACTAAGCCTCCTTTTCTTGTGCAACAGTAATGTTACGCGCCGAGGCTGGCTTTTGCCTGTCCGACGATCTGCGCAAAGGCAGCCTTGTCGAACACGGCCAGGTCGGCCAGCACCTTGCGGTCGATGTCAATCGCGGCTTTCTTCAGGCCGTTCATGAATACGCTGTAGGAGAGGCCCTGCTCGCGCGCTGCGGCATTGATACGCGCAATCCACAGGGTGCGGAACTGGCGCTTCCTTTGGCGGCGGTCACGGTAGGCATATTGCCCGGCCTTCATCACCGCTTCTTTGGCGATGCGGTATACGTTCTTGCGGCGGCCGCGGTAACCCTTGGCTTGGGCCAGTACTTTCTTGTGGCGCGCACGCGCCGTTACACCACGTTTGACTCTTGGCATGTTCTACTCCTTAGGCGTAAGGCATCATGGCGCGCACGGACGCCGTGTTGGTTGCGTGGACTTCCGTAGTGCCGCGCAACTGACGCTTGTTCTTGGTGGTTTTCTTGGTGAGGATGTGGCGCTTGAACGCTTGCGAGCGTTTTACGCTGCCGCTGCCGCGCACCTTGAAGCGCTTGGCGGCGCCGCTCTTGGTCTTCATCTTAGGCATGACTGCTCCTTGGTTTATTTGATGACGCCGGGTGTTTCCTGACAGGAACGCTTGTTGACCCGCTCGCCACTTATCGGGGCTGGTACTTCCAAACCACTCCGGCAGCCCCTGCTCCGGAATGACATCAAAACTATTTCTTCTTCGCCTTCGGCGCCAGCACCATCACCATCTGGCGGCCTTCCATCTTCGGGAACTGCTCGACTGTCCCGTATTCGTCCAGATCTTCCTTGATGCGCTCGATCAGGCGCATGCCGAATTCCTGGTGGGCCATTTCACGGCCGCGGAAGCGCAGGGTGATCTTGGTCTTGTCGCCCTCGCCCAGAAACTTGATCAGGTTGCGCAGCTTGATGTTGTAATCGCCTTCATCCGTTCCCGGCCTGAACTTGATTTCCTTGATCTGCACCTGCTTCTGCTTGAGCTTGGCTTCATGCTGCTTTTTGCTCTCGGCATACTTGAACTTGCCGAAATCCATGATCCGGCAAACCGGGGGTTCCGCCAGCGGGGCGATCTCCACCAGATCCAGATCCGCGTCTTCCGCCATGCGCAGCGCTTCCGCCACTGCGACGACCCCCACCTGTTCACCGTCCGCGCCAATGAGCCGCACCTGCGGTGCCGTTATCTGCTCATTGATGCGTTGTGCTTTATCCTGTGCTATTTGTATTCTCCAAAAAATTAAGCCGCGCTGCCCGGATGCATCTCGGTCTGCAAACGCTCGATCAGCGCCTGCACCGGCATCTGGCCCAAATCTTCACCTTTACGGGATCGCACGGCAACGAGGCCCGCAGCCATCTCCTTGTCGCCGACGATCAGCTGATAAGGCAGTTTCTGCAGGCTATGTTCGCGTATTTTATAGGTAATCTTCTCATTACGCAAATCGGTGTGAATACGGAAGCCGGCAGCGCGCAATTGCCCGGCTACCTGGGTGGCATAACCCTCCTGCGCCTGGGAGATATTCATCACCACCATCTGCACTGGAGACAGCCACAGCGGGAAGGCTCCGGCATAGTGTTCGATCAGGATGCCGATAAAGCGCTCCATGGAGCCGACGATGGCGCGGTGCAGCATTACCGGGGGTTTGCGGCTGTTGTCCTCGTCCACATATTCCGCGCCCAGGCGCACCGGCAGGTTGAAATCGAGCTGGATGGTGCCGCATTGCCACAGGCGTCCGAGTGAATCCTTGAGGGTGAATTCGATCTTGGGGCCGTAGAACGCGCCCTCCCCCGGCTGCAAGTCGAATGCCAGCCCGTTCTGCTTGAGCGCCGCCGCCAGGGCCGCTTCTGCCTTGTCCCAGGTTTCGTCCGAGCCCACGCGCTTTTCCGGGCGGGTGGAAAGCTTGACCAGCACGTCGGAAAAGCCGAAATCAGCATAGACTTTCTGCAGCATCACGATGAAACTGGCGACTTCGCTCTCGATCTGGCGCTCGGCGCAGAATATGTGCGCATCGTCCTGGGTGAAGCCGCGCACGCGCATCAGGCCGTGCAGTGCGCCAGAGGGTTCATTGCGGTGGCAGGAACCGAATTCGGCCAAGCGCAGCGGCAGGTCGCGATAGCTGTGCAGTCCGTGGTTGAATATCTGCACATGGCCTGGGCAGTTCATCGGCTTCACCGCGTAGTCGCGGTTCTCCGAGGCAGTGGTGAACATGTTCTCGCGGTAGTTTTCCCAGTGCCCGGATTTCTCCCACAGCACCCGGTCCATCATGGTCGGCGTGCGCACCTCGCGGTAATCGTATTCGATAAACTTGCGCCGCATGTACTGCTCGACTTCCTGCCACAGCGTCCAGCCATTGGGATGCCAGAACACCATGCCGGGCGCCTCATCCTGCATATGGAAGAGATCCAGCTGTTTCGCCAGCCTGCGATGGTCGCGCTTCTCTGCCTCTTCCAGCATGTGCAGGTAGGCATCGAGGTCTTCCTTCTTCGCCCAGGCGGTACCGTAGATGCGCTGCAGCATCTCGTTCTTCGAATCGCCGCGCCAGTAGGCGCCGGCCACCTTCATCAGCTTGAACGCCTTGAGCTTGCCGGTGGAAGGCACGTGCGGCCCGCGGCACAGGTCGGTGAATTCGCCCTCGCTGTACAGCGACACGTCCTGGTCCGCCGGGATGGAAGCGATGATCTCCGCCTTGTAATGCTCGCCGATGCGCTTGAAATAGGCCACCGCCTCATCGCGCGGCAGCACGCGGCGCGTCACCGGCAGGTCGAGCTTGGCCAACTCAGCCATGCGCTTTTCGATGGCCGCCAGGTCTTCCGGAGTGAAAGGGCGGGCAAAGGAGAAATCGTAATAGAAGCCGTTCTCGATCACGGGACCGATAGTCACCTGCGCCTCGGGAAACAGCTCTTTCACCGCATAGGCCAGCAGGTGCGCAGTGGAATGGCGGATCAGCTCCAGCCCTTCCGCATCCTTGTCGGTGACGATGGCGAGCTGCGCATCGGCCTCGATCAGGTGCGAGGTATCCACCAGCTTGCCATCCACCTTGCCTGCCAAGGCCGCGCGCGCCAGGCCCGTGCCTATGCTGGCCGCGACTTCGGCAACGGTTACGGGCTGCGCAAAACTGCGCTGCGATCCATCCGGCAGGGTGATGACGGGCATGACAACTCTCTGTTAGGTATTTACCGAAAACAAAAATGCGGCTATCGCCGCACTTCGATCGGCGCGAATTATAACCGGCCCGGAATACCCGGTCAAAACAGATTAGGCGTAAAACGGGCTATTCCGATAATGAACACCCGCCATCACAATACATGCCGGACCTGCTCGATGACCATGCCGGAAAAGCCGGGATTGAGCCCATCCAGGGCCAGGGCGACGAGTGTGGCAATGATGACCGGCTGTACCAGGAAGAAAATCGCGATGGCGGACAACTCCAGGAACAACCTGGGAAAACTTCCCGCCTGATATAGCCCCAGCAGGTGGCTGCGTACGCGCCTGACGCGTTTGCGCATGGCGGCGACTTCGCCCACGATCAGGAACAGCGACAGCACCACGCCCGCCATGATGACCAGCAACAGCTCGGTTCTCATGCGCGATACCCCGCCGCACCCTGCCCCAGCGCTTCCAACAAGCTGCGCGCATAATCGTGCAGCGGCTGCATGCCGTCCTGCGCCATGCCGGCAGCGATCTTCGCGATGGGCTGGCCGCTTCCGGCCAGCACCAGGTCCGGCGCCAGTTCAAACAGCGGAATGGCGAGAAAAGGGCGCTCCATGATCTCGGGATCGGGCAGCTTGAGGCCAGCTTCATCCAGCACGCCATCGCCATAGACGATCAAATCGAGGTCTATCGTGCGCGGCGCGAACTTGTCCGCGCTGCGCACGCGCCCCAGGCTGTTTTCGATGGCGCGCAACAGTCCGCGTTTCAGTTCCAGCGGCGGAAGGCCGGTTTCAATTGCCACGACGCAGTTGTAATAGGGCTCCTGCTCTGGGCGGTTGAGCGCAACGGTGCGGTAAACCTTGGAGATTCCCACCAACTGCACTTGCTGCGCAAGGCTCTGGATCGCACGCCTGACATTGGCGTCGGGTTCAATGTTCGAGCCGATGGCGATATACGCGCGCACCATGGCGAGCCCTAGCGCCCGCGCGTGATTTCCACCGCCACGCTCCTGGCGAAGCGCAGCGCGTTGGGCTTTTCCACGCGCACCTCCACCTGCCGCACCCTGGGCTGCTCCAGGCAAAGCTCCGCCACGGCGTCCGCCAGCGCCTCTTCCAGGTAGTAATGGGAGTTTTCCACCATGGCGAGGATGCGCTTCTTGAGCGCACGGTAATCCACCGTGTCTTCGATGCGGTCGCTCTTGCCGGATTTGCGCAGGTCGGTGTAGACCACCAGGTTGATCACCACATCCTGCTTCTCGCGCCGCTCGCTCTCATTGATGCCCAGGATGCAGCGCACCAGGAGGTCGCAAATTCGAATGCGGTCCTGCATGTCTTCCATGGCCTGTCCTAGCTGTGGATGAGCCCGCGCAATTGTTCGGGCGCCATCTGCGCGCCCTTCCTGACCAGCTCGCGCGCCGCCTCCACCTTGTCCCACACATTGCACATCATCACGCCGCGCACCTTCCCCTCGCGCAGGTAATAGATGACGCCCGTCTCGTATTCCTTCTCCCAATCGGCGAAGGTTTCCAGGCGCGAGTCCACCTCGCCGGTGGCCTCATAGCCGAACTCGAACAGGTCGGAGAAAAAGTACGGCTGGTAGGTGTAGGGTTCGCCCGCGCCTGCCATGTTGCGCCCGGCACTTCTCCCCTGATTAATGGCATGATCCCAGTGCTCGATGCGCGTTGTGATCCCCAGCGCCCGGTAGGGAAAGAACGCATTGTCGCCGGCGGCATACACCTCCTCGCGGGAAGTCTGCAGAAATTCGTTCACCACGATGCCGTTGCCCACCGCAAGCCCGCCGCTTTTCGCCAGCTCCAGCTCGGGGAGCACGCCCACCCCGACGATCACGATGTCCGACTCGATCGCCTTGCCGCTTTCGGTGCGCGTGACGAATTTTCCATCCTTGCCGGACATGCCATTTCTGGCGAACGAAACCGGCTTGTCCTGTGCCACGATCCTGACGCCCTTGTCCACGAAGCGTTGCTGCACGGCGCGCGACAGGTAATCGGGAAACACCTTGTCGCAGATCAGTGCAGAGGGAAAAATCATGGTGACATCCAGCTTGCAGATGTTGAGCGCCGCAGCCAATTCCGAACCGATGAAACCACCGCCGACAACCACGACGGATTTGCCCTCACCTGCCACGCCGCTGACGTGCAGGTAATCGTCGAAATTGCGGAAATAACAGATGCCTTCGAGTTCACCGCCGGGTATTCCCAGCCTGCGCGGCTTGCACCCCGTGGCGAGCAGCAGGCGGCCATAGCGGTATGTATCGCCGCTGCTGGCGGCCAGCGTTTTTGCATCGGGATTGAGCCGCGTCGCCCGTGTGTCCAGCGCCAGGGTAACGCCATGGGCATCGTAGAAACCGCGGTCATGCAGAAAAATATCCTCCACTTTCTGCTTGCCAAACCACAGCTTTTTGGACAAGGGCGGGCGGTCGTAGGGCAAGTGTATTTCCTCGCCGACCAGCAGGATTTTGCCGGATGGATCGAGCTCGCGTATGCCCTGTATTGCCGAGGCGCCCGCCAGTCCACCGCCCACTATCACGTAATCGTATACAAGTGTCATGTTGCCTCCTTGTCCGGAACAACTGCGGTTGACACGTGCTACTAGCTGCTTCTGATTCTGACTGCTTCTGGGGGGAAATTTGCCGCTGGCTTGTTATCTTACGCCAATTATTCCAGCTGGCAACCGGTTTTCGGCTGGGCAAAAGAGGAACACGGAAAGGATGAAATAGGATGGAAAATGCTGAATGTGGCCTCCACGCGAACCGCTGCGCAAAGAATCACGCAACACTGCCCTAGCGCGCCAATTCCTCGTAGTGGCGCTCCATGATTTCAAGGGCAACCGCCAGCCGCTTGGGCAGCAGCGTGCGGGCCTTGGCGAAATTGAGGGAGGTTTCGCTGTAAAAGAGACTGCCGAGATAGGAAACCCCGATTGCATCGTGCAGCTCGACATCAGCGGTTTTTAATATGCTGTCGGCAAATTCAAAGTGCGCGCGCACGGTAGGCCAGTCGCGCTGCAGTATCGCGCTGCGCGTGGCCAGCCTCAGTTCGCCCACCTCCAGGTGAAGCACGCCGTAGTCCGCCTCGTCTATTTTCGATGCCACCTCGGGAAAATGGATGGCAAGGTAACCCGCAAAACGGGAGTAACCGGCAACCGGGATAGGCTTGAGCTGGGCAAGCGTATACAGATAGCGGAAGGAATTGTAGTCAAAACGCGGCTTGTGAGGCGGGCTTGCCGCGAGCTTGCCGTAAGCATGCCAGGTGCCGGTGCCCAGTTCTTCGAATACCATGATGACCTCCTTGGAAGAAGCAGCATAGGTAATGTGGCTATTCTGGCACCGCATATAGGGCGCGTCAATAGGCCAGAATGCATACGTAGGTATATATACAACAGGTTAACGAATATGCTGGGTGCATAGCATCGTGCAAAAGTGCACAAAAAAATGGGGCCTTTCGGCCCCGTATCGTCACTTCCCGCCCATCTCCAACATCAACTGGTTCATGCGCTTAACGAAACTGGCCGGGTCATCCAGTTGTCCGCCCTCGGCGAGCAGAGCCTGGTCGAACAGCACCGCCGCCCAATCATCGAAGCGCGCTTCCTCATATTTCAGGCGCAGCACCACCGGGTGTTTTGGGTTGATCTCCAGTATCGGCTGGGACATGGGCGCTTTCTGCCCGGCGGCCTTGAGCATGCGCGCGAGGTTGCCGCTGAGATCGTGCTCGTCGGCCACCAGACAGGCGGGGGAATCGGTCAGGCGGTGGGTGATGCGCACCTCCTTCACGCGGTCCCCTAGGCTGCCCTTGATCTTGCCGGTGAGGTCCTTGAATTCGCCTGCTTCCTTTTCCTGCTCCTGCTTTTCCGCTTCATCCTCGAGCTTGCCCAGGTCCAGTCCGCCCTTGGCGACGGAGACCAGCTCCTTGCCCTCAAACTCGGTGAGGTAGCCCACCACCCATTCGTCCACGCGGTTGCAGAGCAGCAGCACTTCGATGCCCTTCTTGCGGAACACTTCGAGGTGCGGACTGTTCTTCGCGGCGTTGAAGGTTTCGGCGGTAACGTAATATATCTTTTCCTGGCCTTCCTTCATGCGCCCGAGGTAGTCCGCCAGCGACACGGTTTCATCCGCCGTATCGCTCTGAGTGGAGGCGAAGCGCAGCAGGGCTGCGATCTTGTCCATGTTGGCGTGATCTTCGCCCACGCCTTCCTTCAGCACCTGGCCGAATTCGCCCCAGAAATTGGCGTATTTTTCCTTGTCGTTCTCGGCCATATCGGCAAGCAGCGCCAGCACCTTGCTGGTGCAGCCCTTGCGAATCGCCTCGATGTCCTTCGATTCCTGCAGGATTTCGCGCGACACGTTGAGCGGCAGGTCGGAAGAATCCACCACGCCGCGCACGAAGCGCATGTATTGCGGCATCAGCTGCTCGGCATCGTCCATGATGAACACGCGGCGCACATAAAGCTTGATGCCGTGGCGCGAATTGCGGTCCCACATGTCGAAGGGCGCGCGCGCCGGGATATACAACAGCTGGGTGTATTCCTGGCGTCCTTCCACGCGCGCATGGCTCCAAGCCAGCGGGTCCTGGAAGTCGTGGCCGACGTGCTTGTAGAATTCCTTGTACTGCTCCTCGGTGATCTCGTTCTTGCTGCGCGCCCACAGCGCGGAAGCCTGGTTGACCGTCTCGTCCTCGTCCAGGATTTCGGTCTTGCCCTCTTTCCACTCCTCCTTCTTCATCAGGATGGGCTGCACGATATGGTTGGAATACTTGGTCACGATGCCGCGCAGGCGGTGGCCGTCCAGCAGGTCGTCCTGGCTTTCGCGCAAGTGCAGGGTGATCTCGGTGCCGCGCGCAGTCTTTTCCACCATCTCGATGCTGAATTCGCCGCCGCCGTCCGACTCCCAGCGTACGCCCTGCCCTGCGCTTTCGCCTGCGCGGCGGGTCAGTACCGAAACCTTGTCGGCCACGATGAAGGCGGAATAAAAGCCCACGCCGAACTGGCCGATGAGGTTGGCATCCTTCTGCTGGTCACCGGAAAGCCTAGTGAAAAACTCGCGCGTGCCGGATTTGGCGATGGTGCCAAGGTTGGCGATGACCTCGTCGCGGTTCATGCCGATGCCGTTGTCGGCGATGGTCAGGGTGCGCGCCGCCTTGTCGTAGGCGATGCGGATGTTCAGCCCGGAATCGTTCTCGTACAGCGCGTCATTGTGCAAAGCCTCGAAGCGCAGCTTGTCGCAGGCGTCGGAAGCGTTGGAAACCAGCTCGCGCAGGAAAATCTCGCGGTTGGAATACAGCGAATGGATCATCAGCTGCAGCAGCTGCTTGACTTCCGTCTGGAAGCCCATGGTTTCGCGGTTGGCGGTGGCGTTCGTGGACAAGATTTCCTCCGTAATATTGCTGATTGGTATTGAAATAGATGGACAAACCGTTATATGGGTACGGTTTTCCCCATTTCAATACCACATGTGATGTATTGAAGACTGTTACTGATAGCGCAGCGCGTCGATGGGCTTGAGCCGCGAAGCCTTGCGCGCCGGGTACCAGCCGAAAAACACGCCGATGGAAGTGGCCACGCCGAAGGCCATGAAGATGGAGACCGGGGTGACGATCACGTTCAGCCCGGCCAGCTTGCTCACCAGCAGCGCCCCGCCCACGCCGAGCAGCACGCCGATCAGGCAGCCGATCAGGGAGATCATGATTGCCTCCAGCAGGAATTGCATCAGGACGTCGCGGCCCCTCGCCCCGATGGCCATGCGGATGCCGATTTCCCTGGTGCGCTCGGTGACCGACACCAGCATGATGTTCATGATGCCGATGCCGCCTACCACCAGCGATATGGAGGCAATCGCCCCCAGCATCAGCGACATGACTTCCGCCGTTGACGCCGCCGTGTTCATCAGCGCGGTCAGGTTGCGCACGGTAAAGTCGTCGTCCTCGCCTTCGCGGATATGGTGGCGCTGGCGCAACAGCTCGGTCATCCCCTTTTCCACCGACGGCATCAGCGCGGCGGATTCGGCCTGCGCCATCATGAAGCGCACCGCGCCCGCAAACTGGGTGCCGAACAGCTTGCGCTGGGCGGTGGTTACAGGGATCAGCACGGTGTCGTCCTGGTCGCGTCCGTCCAGGCTCTGCCCCTTGGGGCCGAGCACGCCCAGCACCAGGTACGGGCTGTTCTTGATGCGTATGGTCTTGCCGGTCGGGTCTTCATCACCGAACAGGTTTTGCACCACGGTCTGCCCCAGCAATGCCACACGCGTGGCCGAACGCACATCGGAATCGGTGAACGCGGCCCCGGAAACCAGCTCCCAGTCGCGCACATCCAGGTAGCTGGGCGTGGTGCCGATGACCTGCGTGCTCCAGTTATTCGAGCCATATACCAATTGCGCGGTCCCCGGCGCCGAGGGAGCGATGGCGCTCACGCCCGGCAGTTCTTCGATGGCCTGGGCATCGGCGATGGTCAGGGTGGGCAAGGCCCCGGAGCCCATGCGCGCGCCGCCCGCGGTGGTGGAACCGGAAAGGATGATGAACAGGTTGCTGCCCATCGAGGCGATGGAGGATTCCACCTGCTGGCGCACGCCCTGGCCGATGGCCAGCATCAGGATGACCGCACCGACACCGATGATCATCCCCAGCATGGTCAGGATGGTGCGCAGCCGGTTCGCACCCATCGCCTGCCAGGCTTCGCTCAGCATGGGGAATATCACTGAGTCGCCTCCAGGTGGTGGGGCGCGGCGTGTTCCACCGGGCCGTCATACACGATGCGTCCGTCGGAGAGGCGGATCAGGCGCTGCGCGTAGCCGGCGATGTCCGGCTCGTGCGTCACCAGCACGATGGTGATGCCGTCGCGCTGGTTCAATTCGGAAAACAGCGCCATGATTTCCTGGCTGGTGCGGGTGTCCAGGTTGCCGGTGGGTTCATCGGCCAGCAGCAGCTTGGGCTGGTTGACCAGCGCGCGGGCGATGGCTACACGCTGCTGCTGACCGCCGGAAATCTGGTTCGGGAACGAGCGCCGGTATTGCCCCAGGCCGACCTTGCCCAGCATGTCGTTTGCCCGCTCCATGCGTTCGGCGCGCCCCGCACCGCTGTATATCAGGGGCAGCCCGACATTGTCCTCCAGGTTGGCACGCGGTAGCAGGTTGAAGCCCTGGAACACGAAGCCGAGCACCTCGTTGCGCAGGTGGGCCAGTTCGTCGCTGCTCTGCGCGTTCACGTCGCGTCCATTGAGAAAATATTCACCCTTGGTCGCCACATCCAGGCAGCCGAGGATGTTCATGAAGGTGGACTTGCCGGAGCCAGACGGCCCCATGATGGCGACGAATTCACCCGGCATGACGCTGACATCCAGCCCGTGCAGCACCGGCACTGGGCCGGCGTCAGTCTCATACTCCTTGTAGAGCCGTTCGATGCGGATGACGGCAGCGCCCGGATCGGACATGATCAGAAGAACCTCGGCCCGCCGCGCTGCTGGCCGCCGGAAGGAGGCTGGCGGTCAGCCACGATGACCTTGTCTCCTTCCTTGAGCTCGCCGCCCAGCACTTCGGTCATGCGGTTATCCGTGATTCCCAGCGTGACGCGCACCGCCTTGAGCTGGCCGCTCTCCAGCAGCACATGCACGACGCCCGTTTGTCCCGTATCGGCCTTTTCCTTTCTGCGCTCGCCTTTCGCCTCGCCGCCTTTCTTGTCGCCCTCCGGCGGGTGGAAGCGCAGTGCCGCATTGGGCACCAGGATCGCGTCCTTGCGCTGCGCCACGGTGATGTTCACGTAGGCCGTCATGCCGGGCATCAATATCTGATCGGGGTTGTCCACGGCAACCACCACGTCATAGGTGACGACATTCTGCAGCGTGGTGGGATTGAGCCGCACCTGGCGCACCTCGCCTTGAAAATTGCGGTTGGGGAAGGCATCCACGCGGAAGGTGGCCTGCTGTCCGACCTTGATGTTGCCTACATCCGCCTCGGCATAGCTGGAATCGATCTGCATGTGCGAAAGATCCTTGGCGATGGTGAACAGCACCGGCGCCTGGAACGAAGCCGCCACGGTCTGCCCCACGTCCACCACGCGCGACACCACCACGCCGGAGACAGGCGAGCGGATCACCGAGTATTCCAGGTTGGTGCGGTCGCGCACCGTCTGTGCCCGGGTCAGCACCAGCTGCGACTTGGCCGATTCCAGCGCCTGCACGGCGGTATCCAGGTCCTGGCGGGTAACATATTCCTTGGCATACAGGTCGCGCATGCGCGCTTCGTTCGCCTGGGCAAGCTGCAGCGCCGCCTGGGCGCTGGCCACATTGGCCTCGCTTTGCGCGAGCTGTGCCTTGAGCAAAGTGGGGTCGAGCTCCAGCAGCACCTGCCCGGCCTTCACACGGTCGTTGAAATCGGCATGCAGCGCCTTCACGATGCCGGACACCTGGCTGCCCACGCTGACCAGCACCACCGGATTAAGCGTGCCATTGGCCGCAACGGTCTGGTTGATGGGGCCGTGTTCCACGGCTGCCGTCGCATAGCGCTCCGCGCCGGAAGAATTCTTCGGGGTCGCCCACCAGATGATTCCTGCGGCGGCCAGGGCCACGGCCAGTACGCCGAGCAGCAATTTTCTGTTTTTCAATATTCCGGTGTTCATGCGGCGACCTACTTTCCCCTCTCGGTTTGTATCATGCGCTCGTCCAGCTGCGTCAGGTCCAGCACACCTATGGACTGGGCCAGTGCCATGCGGCTCGCCAGGAAATTATATAGCGCGGCCACCCTCTGCTGGCGGGCGCTGGCGAGCGCACTTTGCGCATTCAGCACGTCCACGATGGAAAGGCCGGTTATGCCGGCCTTGTAGCGTCCCAGCGTCATGGCTTCTGAGGCGGTTGCAGACGCCACCAGGTCATCCGCGGTGCGCAGCGCCTGGCTGTTGGTCAACAGCGCCTGATAAGCTCTCCACACATCGAGCGCGACCTGGTTCGCCAGCAGGTCGCGGCTCGCGACCTTGCCCTCCAGCTGCTGCTCGGCCACACGGTTCTGGTAGGTATTGCGGAAGCCGGTGAAAAGCGGCACGTTGAGCGTGATGCCTATGCTGCCGCTGCTGGTGCCGGGCAATCCTGTGGTGCGGTTATTGGCGGCTGTAGCGTTCAGGTTCAGGCTGGGCATGCCCGTGGCGCGCGTGGCCGCGAGCTGGGCTTCGGCAGCCTTGATCTGCGCATCGGCTGCGGCCAGATCGGGGCGCTTGTGCCGCGCTTCGGCGATGAGCTGGCCGATGTCCTGCTCCGCCGCCGGATTGGGCGTGGTCTCTGGGAACGGCGCCAGTTCGAACGGCTGACTGGCATCGAAGCCCATCACGTTGGCCAAGGCACCCTGCGAGCTGCGCTCGTTGCCACGCGCGGTGATGAGGTTGAGCGTGGCTTGAGAAAGCGCGGTTTGCGCCTGCAGCTTGTCGGCGGGCGTGGCGACCCCCGCCTCATAGCGCGCCTGAGCAGCGGAAAGTGCCTCGCGCGCGGAAGTTTCCGCAGCCTGCGCGGAAAGCACGCTGGCGCGTGCCGATAGCAAAGTGTAATAGGCCTGCACGGCCGCCAGGAAGTTTGCCTGCAGCGTGGCGTCGCGCGTGGCGTTGGCCGCAATCAGCAATTGCCGGGCGTTTTCCAGGTTGGCCGAGCGCCCGCCGAAGTCATACAGCAAATAGCTGGCACTCAGCCCCACTGTCTCGGTGCGCGAACTGACCGTGGTGTTGCCCACCGTGTTGCGGTTGCGCAAGGCGCTGCCCTGCGACGTGAGGGTGGGCAGATACGCGGCCATGTTCACCCCCACCGTCGCAGCCTGCGCGCGGGCACTGGCCCACAACGCGCGGGTCTGCGGGTTGTTGCACAGCGCAAGGTCCACCACATCGGCCAATACCAGCGGTTTTTTGATCTTCCCCTGGTCGCAGTTGGCCATGTCCTGCGTGGCCGGAAACGCGCCCGGTGCAATGTCCCCCTCCGTCCCCAGCGGATCGAAAGCCGCAGCCTGCAGCGGCCACAGCAGGCAGGCCGCCAGCAGCGCCATGGGTTTTGCTTCGATATGAGACTTGGCTTTCAAGATTGTTACGCGTTGGGGGGAGCGGTTGTTTTTATATCTTTGAGGCAAGGCGCATGGGCAAAAGTTCCGCTGCTATCCTACCACGGTGCGGCTTACGCTGCGCTTACGCAATTCCGCGCGGATACGGGACTCGATCGGGGTGCTCTAAATCACGAATACCAGGACAGCCGACACGGCCGGTATCGCAAATATGGCCGCATACAGAAGCAGGCGCCAGGGCGACGAAACTTCCGGCCGCGCAGGCCAGCTGTCTTGCATGAAGGAAAAGATGACACCCCTTCCCGGCTGCCATTCGAGGTTCCAGAACAGCCCGGCGCACAGGTAGATCAGGGAAGAAGCAAACAGGTTGGGCAGCCAGGTGGCCGAATAAATGCCGTCGCGCCATACCAGGTAGATGTCGTACGACCAGCTCGCCGAGAACAGCCAGGCGCATAGGGCGATATAAGTTTCCACCCAGCCTGTTTTGCCGCGCGCCCGCAAATACAGCACGCCCACGACCCAGGGAGCGGTCGCGAAACACAGGATGGACATAAACGCGCCATCCACATAGTCCCAGGTCGGGTCGCCGGTATAGGGCGCGGCCAGCGTAATCAGCAATCCGCCAGCGGCAAAGGTCAGCAGCTTCCATGGCTCAGCGAGAAAATGCCAATACCGCCTGCCGGAAATGATGAAAGCCGCAGGCCTGCGCAGATAGAGTGCGAGTGCAACAATGCAGGCCAGCAACCAGCATGCTAGGTAAAGCCTGAAAAACGGTTCCATTCCTTGCCCGTATCAGCAAGGACACTCATGACTATTCGTCATCGTCGTCTGCGCGCAACCCCAGTACAGGCCCTGCATCACCGTCATCGAGGTCATCATCATCGCCATCGTCAAACCCGTCATGTGCAGCCATGCAGCTGGTATTCGTGCAAGGGTGCGCTGCCCTCGAATGCCCAGGTTTTTCACCCAGGCCGCCATCTATTGTGGCCGCGAGCACGCTAGCCGCCTGCAAACAGACCAGGAGCATTGCCAGCTTCACCAGAGCCTTCATCCAACCTCCCCCTTCTTAATTTGCGCTTGGCGCTTCAGTTTGATTATTTGGCTTTGGCGCCTTTCGCCTGCTCCGCCAGATACAGCCAGGTTTCCACCACGGTATCCGGATTGAGTGAAATCGCCTCGATGTTCTGCTCCATCAGCCACTGGGCAAAATCGGGGTGGTCCGAAGGCCCCTGTCCGCAGATGCCGATGTATTTGTTCATCTTGCGGCAGGCCTTGATCGCCATGGCAATCAGCGCCAGCACGGCGGGGTTGCGCTCGTCGAAGGAGCCGGCGACGATGCCGGAATCGCGGTCTATGCCCAGCGTCAATTGGGTCAGGTCGTTGGAACCGATGGAAAATCCGTCGAACAGTTCCAGGAATTGCTCGGCCATGAGCGGGTTGGACGGGATTTCGCACATCATGATGACGCGCAAGCCGTTCACCCCGCGCTTCAGGCCATTCTTTTCCATCTCGGCGAGCACGCCACGCGCTTCGTCCAGCGTGCGCACAAAGGGGATCATCGCCTCGACGTTGGTCAGCCCCATGTCATCGCGCACGCGGCGCATGGCACGGCACTCCAGCGCAAAGGATTTGCGGAAATTCTCGGAAACGTAGCGCGATGCGCCGCGGAAACCGATCATGGGATTTTCCTCGGTCGGCTCGTATTGCTTGCCGCCGATCAGGCTGGAGTATTCGTTGGACTTGAAATCGGAGAAGCGCAGGATCACTGGCTTGGGCGCGAAGGCAGCCCCCAGCGTGGCAATGCCTTCTGCCATCTTGTCCACGTAGAAATCCACCGGCGAAGCATAGCCTGCGCATTTTTCCTCGACCTGCTTCTTCACGTCTTCCGGCAGGTTGGGATATTCCAGCGCCGCCTGGGGATGCAGGCCTATCATGCGGGCAATGATGAATTCCAGCCGCGCCAGGCCCACGCCGTAATTCGGCAGGCGGGAAAATTCCAGCGCCAGTTCCGGATTGGCCACATTGAGCGAAATTTTCACGGGGGGCTGCGGCATCTTGTCCAGCGCGAGGTCGATCACTTCGACCTCGAGCTTTCCCTCGTAGATCTTGCCCACATCGCCCTCGGCGCAGGAGACCGTGACATCGGTACCGTGGCGCAAGACTTCGGTGGCATCGCCGCAGCCCACCACGGCCGGGATGCCCAGTTCGCGCGCCACGATGGCAGCATGGCAGGTGCGCCCGCCGCGATTGGTGACAATGGCCGAGGCACGCTTCATCACCGGCTCCCAGTCGGGGTCGGTCATGTCGGTCACCAGGACATCGCCCTCCTGGACCAAGGACATCTTGCTGGCATCCGGCACCAGGCACACGCGCCCGATTCCCACCTTCTGCCCGATGGCGCGCCCGCTGATCAGCACTTCTGAATGCTGCTTCAGGCGATAGCGCCGCAGCATGTCCAGGTTGCCGCGCGCCTGCACGGTCTCGGGGCGTGCCTGCAGGATGTAGAGCTTTCCGTCCGCGCCATCCTTGCCCCACTCGATGTCCATGGGCCGGCCATAGTGCTGCTCGATGGCCAGCGCATAGCGGCCCAGCTCTTCCGCTTCCGCGTCGCTGATGGAAAACTTCCGGCGCTCCTGCGAGGTGGTCTCCAGGGTGCGCACGGAACGTCCGGCCTCGCTTGCCTCTCCATAAATCATCTTGATCGCCTTGGCGCCCAGGTTGCGGCGGATGATGGCAGGCTTGCCCTGCTTCAGCGCGGGCTTGTAGGCATAGAACTCATCCGGGTTGACGGCACCCTGCACCACGGTTTCGCCCAGGCCATAAGCCGAGGTGATGAACACCACCTGGTCGAAGCCGGATTCGGTGTCCAGGGTGAATATCACGCCCGATGCGCCGATGTCGCTGCGCACCATGCGCTGGATGCCCGCCGAGAGCGCCACGTCCTTATGCACGAAGCCCTGGTGCACGCGGTAGGCGATGGCGCGGTCGTTGTAGAGCGAAGCGAACACCTCGCGCACGGCGATGAGCACGTTTTCGATGCCGGAAATATTGAGGTAGGTTTCCTGCTGTCCGGCAAAGGAGGCATCGGGCAAATCTTCTGCGGTGGCGGAAGACCTTACCGCCAGCGTCACTTCGCCGCCTGCCTGCTTGACCATGGCCGCATGCGCTTCGCGTATTTGTTTTTCAAGGGCGGGCTGCAGCGGCGTTTCCAGTATCCACTTGCGGATCTGGCTGCCGGTTTGCGCCAGCGCGGTGACTTCAGCCACGTCCAGCTTGTCGAGCAGCGCATGGATGCGCTGGCCCAGCGGAATTCGATCCGCTCCGGCTTGCGCCATGAAATCGCGGTAGGCTTCCGCCGTGGTGGCGAAACCGCCCGGCACGCGCACCCCCAGGTGTGCAAGCTGCGAGATCATCTCCCCCAGAGAAGCATTCTTGCCGCCCACCTTGGGCACATCGCCCATGCGCAAGGTTTCAAACGGCGCGATATACTGTTGGCTCATGACGTTCTCCGCAATTTGATATTTATTCTGGATGCAGGCACATAATAGGACAAATATCTGCTGACTGGAATGGTCATCTATTATTTTATCTTGGCGCCATGAACAACAAGCACCGCAGCGCATTTTTCGTCTCCGACCGCACCGGCCTCACCGCCGAGGTGCTGGGGCGCAGCCTGCTCTCGCAATTCGAGGGCATCGAAATCCGCCGCGTGACGCTGCGCTATATCGATACCCCGGAAAAGGCGCGCGATGCCGTGACTCAGATCAACGAAGCCGCGCATGCCGATGGCCAGCGCCCGCTGGTGCTGAGCACACTCACCTCGCCTGCACTGCGCGGCATCATCGGCCAGGCCGATGCGCTGGTGCTCGATTTGTTCGAGATGTTCATCACGCCCCTGGAATCGGAACTGGGGATGCAATCCTCGCATGCCATCGGGCGCTCGCACCGCGCCGGCGCAAGCTATACCTCGCGCATGGATGCAGTGAATTTTGCGCTGGACCACGACGACGGCGGCATCAGCCGCAACCTGGAACGCGCGGAAATCGTACTGGTGGGCGTGTCGCGTTGCGGCAAGACGCCCACTTCGCTCTACCTGGCCCTGCAGTTCGGCATCTACGCCGCCAATTACCCCCTGGTGGAAGAGGATTTCTCCACGGGCAAGCTTCCCCAGGCGCTCCTGCCGATGCGCAAAAAGCTGTTCGGCTTGACCATACGTCCGGAACGGTTGCAGCAAATCCGTGCCGAACGCTCGCCCGACAGCCGCTATTCCTCGCTGGAAACCTGCCGCCGCGAAGTGCAGCAGGCTGGAGAAATGATGCGCCAACACGGCATCCCCAGCCTGGAAACCACCACGATGTCGGTGGAGGAAATCGCCACCACCATCGTGCACCAGCTCGGGCTGGCCAAATGATCCAGGTGCAATCTGGCAACCCAACCCCAGGCTCCCCCATGTACAAAAAACCATTCTTTCGTATTTTCGTTGCGGCCGCCCTGTTTTTGCCGGGCTGCTCTCCGGAGGCGGACCATGCCGCGCCCGGCCCCGTCACATCAGGCACGCTTCCTTCCGCCCAGGGAGTGGCGTTGCAGAGGCAACTGCCGCTTTCCCCGGAATGGCGCACGTTTGCCCGGCCGCTGGCAATTGGCACCGGCCAATTGCTGCTGTTCCAGCGCGATGGCCAGCATGCCGTAATCTGGCGCATAGACTGGAAGAACCAGAAAGTCGAGTCAATCCCGGTGCCTGAAATCACGCTGGACAAGGATACCCGGTACACCGCACTGGAAAGCAAGGACGGCGTCTGGCTGCTGGGAAGCCTATCCGGGCTGATTCGCCCGAATGGCGAGCGACTGTGGCTGGGGACGGGATTCAACGAGCCCGTCGCCGTCGCACTGGAAGATGGCTCGGCGCTGGTGCTGAGCCCGGCGGCCAGCGACAAGACGCAAGGCAGCCTCTCCAATTATCCGATGCGCCAGTTGCGGCTCACCACACCCAACAAGCTGCGTCCGTTCACCAAAGCGCTGCAAATGGTGGAACGTGGCGTCATGTCCTATGACGGCAAGGCCAACGAAACCGGCCAGCGCTACCGCGTCCCGCGCTACGGAAATGGCGCGGTCCGGCTGCAGGATGGCCGGGTATTGATGTATGGGGGCGATGTCACGGACAATTTCGCCAGCCTGATCGAGCCGAATGACGGCGACGGCCCCTGGGTGCCCAAGCCGGTCGCCCCCATGCCGCATGGCCGCGTCAACGGTACGGCCCACCTGCTGCCGGATGGCCGGGTGGCCGTCACCGGCGCGCCCTTCCTGAACTGTTACTTCCAGGCGGATAAGACGCGCAGCCTGGACGTGTATGACGTGAAGACCAACAGCTGGACCAGCCTGCCGCAAATGCCGCTGGTCCCGTGCAGCGATGCCTACGGCTCGACCACCCCGGCCATGGATGTCACCCCCGACGGCGCGATCGTGGTCGGCGGTTTCCTCGAGCCGCATGTAATGGTTCTGCCGCGCGACGCAAAATCGTCAACCGGCTTTGCCTCCAGCTGGCTCGCGTTTGGCGACATGCCTCAACGACGCATCGGCGGCGTGGTGCAGGTCCTCTCCGAACAGCAGGTGGTGGTCGCGGGCGGCGTGGACACCCGTCCGTTCGGCAACTCCTCCTCCCAGTGCTGCTATGGGACGGCCGGATATGACCTGATCCCGACCCAGCCCGGCCCGGGCACGCGATCGCTGGCGCTTGGCTACATCGGTGTGGGTGTCGCTCAGCGCGGAAACCGGGTGTTCGCCGCAGGCGGCCGCCGATTCGGTTCCACCGGATTTGGTCTGCTGCGCTACAGCGCGCTGGCCGAAATGATCGATCTGTCCACCGGCAAGGTGCAACAGCTGCCCAACATGCCCTTCGCCAGCGCGGAAGTCAATGCCATCTGGGTGGACGACGACCATGTGATGGTATCCGGCAACGGCCATAACAATGTGGCGGGCTTCGGCCACATTCCAGACAGCAGCAATGCAACTGCGGTGTTCGACATTAGGGAGAACCGCTGGTCCGCGCCCCAGGACGGTGCCTTTCTGACGGACAACGTCAGCGTGCTCGCGACGAAGAATAGCGAGCTGCTGCTGTATGACGGCAGTTCCGGTTCCATCCTGCTCAGGAAGACCTCGGAGGCGCCCCATCCCCCGATGTTTTTCTCCCACCTCCCCGTCCTGCAGCGGCGCGAGGGGGGCGTAGCCCGGCAGCTGGCGGACGGCCGCGTTGTCATCGCCAGCGGCACCTTGCGCCCCGAGCCACCGCCCGAACCAGAGTGTCCCGAGACGGTACCCGAACAGGATGACAGGCCCGCTACCAACCTGGACGACGTGGACGCGCCGCCGCCATGCGGCGCCGTCCCGGGCCCGGCCGCTGCCCCGGCCGAGCCGGACCAGCATACCGTGGTGGAAACCATCACGCCCGGAACGGACGGGAATGGAGCCAAGTCCACATTCAGCGCCAAGGGGCCTGACCATATTCTGACTGCCGCCATCGACACGCAAGGCGGCGTGGTCGTGCTGAGCGAGGACCGTGAACGCAAGCAAACCCGCATTGCGCGCACCGCAGCAGACGGCAAACACTGGGAGGACATGCCCCTACCCAAGGAATTGACCGCGCCCGGCGAAAACATCTGCGGCAACTGCCAGCTGCTCTACATGCAGGATCCGCGCCGCCCGGAGAAGGGGTGGCTGTTGCTGCGCCGCGGGGCGATCAATGTGGACTGGCTGGGAGACGACATCCTGTCCCTGCAGACGCTCACCGTATGGTGGTGGGACGACGCGCAGCAAGCCTGGCGCATGGTGCTGCAGAGCGACGGCCGCGCCGCGCGCTCATTGCCCCAAGCGTTGGGCGAGCCGCTCTCGCCCGCACCGGGCAAGCGCACCATGAGCATGGGCTGGCATTTGCCCATGCCGATATTGTGGGCAGAACCCTAAGCAGGCCCCATACCGCAGGCATAAATCCCTGCGCCAACCGGCCTGAAAAAATGATATAAATCAACGCGCCATAAACGCCTCTCTGAGGTATAGTATGCAATCCGCAGCATTATTCCAGTTGCAACCCCCCGGCATTTCTGGTATTAAAGCGCGTTTTGAAAATTCAAGTTTCCCGAAAAACTGGAGAAAGTAATGCCCATACAAGCATCCAACGTAACTCCCTACAAGATGAAAAAAGGGGAGGAGTACATGAGTCCTGGCCAGTTGGATCACTTTCGTGCCATATTGAACGGCATCAAGGCCGATCTGGGCGCCGATATTGACCGCACCGTACACACCATGCAGGACGAAGCAACTGTTTTCGCCGACCCCAACGACCGTGCCAGCCAGGAATCGGACATGAGCCTGGAATTGCGCAACCGCGACCGCGAGCGCAAGATGATCAAGAAGATCGACGAAATGCTCGCCAAGATCGACAGCGGCGAATATGGCTATTGCGAAAAATGCGGCGTGGAAATCGGCCTGAGCCGCCTCGAAGCGCGCCCGACCGCCACCCTGTGCATCGACTGCAAGACGCTGGATGAGTTCAGAGAAAAACAGATTGCCAAATAAAATTTGGCAATCTGTTTTCGGCAAAGACTAACCTTTAGGTTATGTCGTAGCCAAAAGCAGATAGCGAAATAAACAAAGGGCCGGAATGACATTCCGGCCCTTCGCGTTTTCAGCTCTCTTCCGCAGGCGGAATGCTGATATAGGTTTCCTTGGGAATATAGGCCGTGGCGGCCATTTTCACCAGTTCGGCAATATTTTTGATCGGGTTGCGCACCGCCACCTGGAGCAGAAAATCACCGTTGCAGCTATAGCTGCGGCAGGTGCGTGAACGGGTATCCCAGATTTCGCAGCGGTAATCCTCGCGGTTCAGGTGCCTGCAATAGCCGTCCGCATCCTTTTGCAGGAAGCGCGCTCCGTAGGCCTTGCGCTCATCCTCGTCGAAGACGCACCAAGAGGCGGCAGCAAAAGGTCTGGCACCCCATTTCCCTGCCCTTGGCGCAATCCACGCTCGCATAGTCCGACATGAACGCCTCCTTTGAAGAGTGAAGCTCTAACTTGCGCACTCCAGATGCAGCTTGTCGTTCTTCCCGGCGTTGGCCGGAAAGGTGGCGGAATACACCGCATTGCTGCTGCCGCATTTCCATTCGGCGGCAAAATCCCTGGCACAGTTTGCCGGTGCGCCCTCAATATCAACCGGTTCGGGCGTGTAATCGCAAAATGGCTTGCCGTCACAAGCCTTGGCCAGCGCTTGCGTAGCATTCCCCGCCTTGGCATTGCAGCTCTTGCCGTAGGTGGCGGATACGATCTTGAGCGGGGCTGAAGGCACTGAAGAAACGCCGGGCTGCTTGCCAGCACCTGCATCGGCGGACACAGCCGCAGGCTGGTTAGGGTTGTTTGCGCCTTGCAGATGCGCCTGGATGGCCAATCTTTCCTGAGCCGCGTCGCGTATCTCAATATATTGCAGCAGGACCCCGACCACCAGCAGCACAATGCCGAGGATCGAAGCGCCTATCCTGCCCATATTGCCCGGATCGATCTTGCCCTCGACCTTGCCGAGCACCGCGACCAGCAGGAAAATAATCCCCGCCAAAATGAACATCCGCGCAAACGGCACATCCACCAACCTCGTGATTACTTCTTGCATCGCATTCCTCTCCTGTAATGCTTCATCCAAATAAGGGCACTCTATCACAACTCGGCCCTTCTGTAGCCAGGCGGACCCGCCGCTATCCGACAGGCGGCAAAGTTCTCAGACGAACAGGTTTACCAATCCATCCAGGCCCGCGAAATTGAGGGCATAGCTGGCCTGCACACGCACCACAGGCTTGGCGTGGTAGGCGATGCTCACGCCCGCATGCGCCATCATCTTGAGATCATTCGCGCCGTCGCCCATGGCGATGACCTGCTCATGACCGAGCCCCAGCTCATCGCGCGTCTTCACCAGCCAATCCGCCTTGCCCTGCGCATCCAGGATGCTTCCCAGCACCTTGCCGGTGAGCCGGCCATTGACCACCTCCAGGGTATTGGCGTGTGCATAATCCAGGCCCAGACGGCGCTTCAAGCGCTCGGTGAAAAACACAAACCCGCCGGAGACCAGCAGGGTCTTGATGCCGTGCTGTTTCATTGCTGCCAGCATGGTTTCCGCACCCGGGTTGAGGCGGAGCCGCTCGTCGTATACCCGCTGCAGCGCGCCCTCCTCCAGCCCCGCCAGCAAGGCCACGCGGCGGCGCAGGCTCTCGGCAAACTCTATCTCGCCGCGCATCGCCGCTTCGGTGATGGCCGCGACCTGCGGTTTCAGGTGGTACATATCGGCAATCTCGTCTATGCACTCGATGCTGATAAGCGTGGAATCCATATCCATTACCAGCAGGCCGAAATCGGACAGCGTCTGTCCGGGTTTTAAATATCCGTAGTCGAGCTGGCGCTCATAGCAATAGGCGGCGATGCCCTCATGCGGTTGCGCATCGCGCAGACGGTGGATATGCGGGGCAACCTGCTCGGCGCGGGAGGCTCCGGTCAGCTTGGCGATGTGCTGCAGTTGCGTTGCGGGGATGTCGTGGATGGCCTGGATGATCAGGTTCATATAATTTCAGGAAAGTACGGAATCAAAAACATCGCATTGTAATTCATTCAGGGACCACAGATTAGGCCAGTTCCTTGAAGAAATTCACCACCGCCAGCACCCTCTGCTTCAGATCCCCGTATTTCAGCTCGATCCGCAGCCTGTCCTGCCCCGCCATCTTCACATGGCGCTTGCTCTGGATCATGGTGATGATCTTCATCGGGTCTATCGGCGGATTCGGCACGAACTGGATGACGATGGCCTCTGAAGAGGCATCCACCTTGGCTATCCCCATGGGCTTGGCGAGGATGCGCAGGCGGTGGCAATCCAGCAACGCGTTGGCAGGATCGGGCAGCAGGCCGAAGCGGTCGATGAGCTCGCGCTGCATGTCTTCCAGCTCATCCAGCGTGGCACAGTTCGCGAGGCGCTTGTAGATCACCAGGCGCTGGTGGATGTCGCCACAGTAGCCATCTGGCAGCAGCGCCGGCGTGTGCAGGTTGATCTCGGTGGTCACGCCCAACGGGTGCGCCATGTCGGGCTCCCGGCCCTGGCGCAGCGAGGTGATGGCGGCGGAGAGCATGTCGTTGTACAGAGAGAAGCCGATCTCCTGCATTTCGCCGCTCTGCGATTCGCCCAGCACTTCGCCGGCGCCGCGTATTTCCAGGTCGTGCATGGCAAGGAAAAATCCTGAGCCTAACTGCTCCATGGCCTGGATCGCTTCCAGACGCTTCTTGGCCTGTGCAGTGAGGCCATCCTTGCTGTCCACCAGGAGATAGGCATAAGCCTGGTGGTGCGAGCGCCCCACCCGCCCGCGCAGCTGGTGCAGCTGCGCGAGACCGAAAACTCCCTTATCCCGCCTGCGAGTGCGGCTGGCGCGAGGGCTGGTTGGGCGTACAGTACTGGTGGTGCGGCAACTGCCAGATCTACTGGACGGAAAGTCTCACCATTCCGTC
>DATDDB010000011.1:0-60000 GCA_036524005.1 Gallionellaceae bacterium
AACTGGCTAATTGCCTTCGTCCCACTCGCCGCGCCCCGACAAGGCATCCCATGCCTCGATGCCGTCGAGCGGGTAGTTGTAGCGCAGCGAGTAGCGCGCGCGCCTGAGCTTGCTCACCATGGAGGGACGCGGGAAGTTGTGCGGGTTGTCCGCTGTGTTTCCGCCACCCGGCTGGCCCAGCGTGCCCAGGTATTGGCGGTAAAACTCGGACTGGGTGATCCCCCATTTCAGCGCAAAAATATGGCCGCCGCGATTATGTTTGATGCGGCCCGTGCTCGCGCAGCCAAAGTGATAGAAGCGGCTGGCGCCGACGATGCGGAAATTGCGGCAGCCCGCCACCCAGAATTTCATCAGCAGGTCGTCGTCGCTGCTCATGCCGGGGGAAAATTCCATGCTGTAACCGCCCAGCATGCTCCACCATTTCTTGCTCACCAGGGTGGGTTGGGAGGCCCTTCCCTCGACATCGCCGCGCTTGTCCGCCAGGAACTGTGCCAGGAATTGCTTCTCGTCAAATGTGCCTGGCTCCCTGCCGAAGTCCTGCTTGATGATGGTCTCGTTGCCGTTGTTTTCCGGCTGGATCAGGGTGCCGAAGAATACTGCCAGGTCGGTATTAACCGACTTGATCGCCTCGGCAAAAGCCGTGTCCCAGCCGGGGGCCGCCACCATGTCGTCGTTCATGTACAGTACCCAGTCATGCCTGGCCTTGGCGAACAAGTGGTTCACCGACATGCACACACCCACATTCTTCTGGCTGTGGGTATATTTGATTCCCTGGGCCTTTACCCATTCCAGCGAGCCGTCTGTGCCCTCGTTGAGGTGCACGATGATTTCGTGGTCGAACTTGGAATGCGTGCGTATGCTATCCACGCACAGCTTGAGAAACTCCAGGTTGTTCCACGAGGGGATGACTATGCTGAACATGGCATTGACCGATAACTTTAGTTGGTTGCGGTGGCATTATACAGCCATCGCCCGGCCATCAGTGTTCGGATGGGCGGCTTTCCTGATTCGCGTCCCCGATCCCGGCGTACTTGTTGGTGGCAATCGCGAGCAGCGCCGCCACGGTAAGGCTATAAAATGCCGCTGTCATTTTCAGGTCAAAGGTTTCGACGGTCAGGCCAAATACGAAAAAGCCCAGCGTCACGCTCATGCCCATGACGGCCGCCCCTTTGGGGAGACGATGCACTGTATTTAGCGCTTTGGCAAACAGGTAGAATGGGACGAAATATATTGCCAGGATAAAGCACAAGCCCGGGACGCCGAAACGCACCATTTGCGCGAGCAACTCGCTGTGCACCTCTGCTTTGCCATAAGCTGCCGCCAGGGGGGTCAAAAATCCCGTTGCCGCCAATCCATCCATCGCCCTGCCGAATCCGTCTGCCCCGACGCCCAGAATCGGGTATTCCGCTATCAGGTGCAGCGCCGCCTTCCATAGCTGTAGCCGGATGCCTATCGAAGTGTCTGCATTGCCGGCACCATATTCTGACAGATCGGAATAGATCATCCACAGGCGCCAGTGAATTGACGGGACAAACAGATATCCCAGCAGGATCACCAAAAAAATTGATAGCAAGGCCAGTGCGAACTTGCTGAAGAATTTGTTTCTATTGCGCGCATAAATGCTGACAGCAACAATAAGCGGAATCGCGACCCATCCACCGCGCGCGCTGGACAGGACGGACACGACCAACCCTGCCAGCAATCCGGCCCATTTCAGCGCCTGAACCGGAACGGGGTCTTTCCCCTGCCAATTCAGGCTCAAAACCGATAGCAGCCCCAAGCTCAGCGCCATGTCACCCAGGTGTATGTGATTGACAAACGAAGTAGCTGCGTAGCCAGCCAAGCCCCCTCCGGCCTCGAAAACCATGGCCAATGCTGCCAGTGCCCCCAGCGGGAATGCATATTGAATCGCTGACAGCGTTCTCGGATTCATTTCGCGCAATGCCAGCAAGATGGGCGCTGCCAGCAGGAAGCGCGCATTGGAGTCGAAATAGCGCGCACTGAGGTCATCGTGGTGAATCTGACTCAGAAGCACCACGAGCATTCCGCTGGACATGGCAATGCCAAACAGGAGGATAGTTTTATCGAAAATCTGGCTGGCGCTCTTGCGATGCACGACCAGCATCGCCAGGGATACGATGGCCAGCAAGAACAGCGAACCGTTCATGCCGCCCCGTACGAGAAACAGCAGGGGCGCATACAATAGTAAAATCAGGCCCGCCAGATTGGTTGCGCTGAAATAGGGAGGCTCAAAGTGGCTGGAATTGAATTTCACCATGGATAATCCGGACGATCAGGCGATTTGCGCGTATATTGTCTCATATTCCTGCGCTACCTCTCGCCAGCTGCGCTTGAATTGCGGTGGCGCCTGAATGCGATCCAATTGCGCCGCGACCGCCTCCACCCAGCGCTCCAGCGGCGCGTCCAGCGGCAATACGGCACCCGCATCGGCATTTACCTGCGCCGCTGCGCCGCAGCGGTCTGACACCACCACGGTGGCCTGCGCAGCCATCGCTTCCGTGATCGCCATGCCGTAGGGCTCGGTACTCGCCGGGTGGACCAGCACATCCAGATCTCCCAGATAGTCCGAATCGCTGCGCCAGCCGAGCAATCGGTAACCACCCTGCCAGCCTGCAAACAGGTGTTGCACCTCCTGTGGCTGAGGTCCGGCCACCCATAATTCCAGGTTGGGCCGTTTCTTGCGCAGCAGTGCAGCAATTTCGACCACCCGCTGCAGGCCTTTGCGCTGCCACTCTTTGCCGACGAAGCCGATGGTGCCGCCATCGGGCGTTGCGGGCTTCCAGGCGCGCGGCTCGACTGTTGCCACGCCGGGCACGATGGGCGCGGTCAACTTGGACGCATATTCCGGGTAGTAATGCGCCAGCTGTTTCTTGATGACAAACGAGTTCGGCACGATGAAGCGTGCTGCGCCCAATTCGCGCCGCTCCAGATAGAACTGCATCGCCACGCGCATTGAGAGGCGCTTCCAGAACGGCTTGTCGCGCACTGTGGCAAACGGAGGGCCATGGAAGGTAGTCACGTCATGCGCAGCCAGGCGCTCGTTGCTGTGCACCACGAATCCGGGGCGCGGGTTTTGTTCCTGCCAGCGCGCCACGCGGCGGCCGAAACGCAGCAGCGACAGCCAGCGCGGGCGCGGGGCGATCTCGCCCAATTCATATACCGCTATGTTTTCCGGCTTTTCCGCATGGCAACGCTCGCACACCACCTCGACCTGGTGACCCAGTGTGGCCAGTTCGCGCGTGATTTCCCACACGTAGCGCTCCATGCCCCCTACCGGCCCATAGCGCCTCACCACATGCAGGATTTTCATAGGTATTGGTCCACGCCTTTGTGGGCGCGCACATGCGTCGCATTCATCACCTGTTCCAGGCGCAAGCGGTTCTCTACCAGCTTCGAGCGGTCATTCTCCTTGTGCCACAAATGCAGCACCGGCGCGGAAAAGCGCGCGCTCTTGTTGAACACCCCCGAGCGCAGTAAACGTACCACCAGGTCGGAATCTTCCAGCCCCCAGCCGGTATAGGATTCGTCGAGGCCGTTCACCGCGAGCAGGTCGCTGCGCCAGGCAGACAGATTGCAGGTCTTGGCGCCTTCCCAGCGCCGCTTTGCCAGCTTGCGTACCCATCTGACATCAGGCAGGCGCAGCAGTGGAAGCAGGCGTTCTATGCGCCCTTTCATGCGCGCGCGCAACCAGTCGCCCAACCGCCAAAGGTGGACCGGAATCTTTTCGCGTAGCACGGTTGCGGTGAATTCCTGTGTCAGCAACAGGCGGTTTCCGGACATAAACCAGCCAGGTTCGCTCAGCGTGCGGTGGCGCGACACAAAATCCGCGGGCGGCACGCAATCGCCGTCGGTGAAGATCACGTAGTCGGCTTGGGCCGCGGCCAGGGCGCGGTTGCGTGCCATGGCGGCGCGAAAGCCCTGGTCTTCCTGCCAGATGTGGCGCAGCGGGAACGCGGCGCGTGCCTGAAATTGGCGAATTACCTGTGCGGTGTCTTCAGTCGAACCGTCGTCCGCCACCAGCACTTCAAAGTCGCGGTCGGTCTGTGCGAGGTAGCCCTCCAGCACAGCTTCTAGCGCATCGGGACGATTGTAGGTGGTAACGATAACCGCTATATGCATCACTGCTTCCTGTTCAGCAGTATTAGTTTCACGTTGCGGTAGTAGGTTCCCTCGGCATTGGATACCGCCAGCATGAAACCCTCGCGTCCGTCGAGAAAACCCCGCTTCAGGAAATACGTACGCACAAAGCTCCACAGGCCGCGCAGCACTGCGCCCGCCAGCGTGGCTTTCCTGCCTTGTGCATGCATCCTGAGCGCACCGGCTGTGGAGTATTGATCCACCTTGCGCAGCACCTCCTCCATGCCGTCAAATGCATAATGCAGCAATTCGCCCTGCAGCCTGCCGGTGTTGCCTTTCACAAGCAGGCGTTCATGCACCAGGTCATCGCTAAAGCGCGCGCTGCCGCGTTTGAACAGGCGTGTCACATAGTCCGGATACCATCCGGAGTGCCGCATGAAGCGTCCACAATAACTGGAGGAGCGCGGAATGTCATAAGCGTCTGCCTCCCCCCTTTCGCGCATGACCGCTTCGATTTCCAGTCGCAACGCAGGCGTAACACGCTCGTCCGCATCCAGCGAGAGCACCCAGTCGCAAGTCGCTTGCGCCAACGCACGGTTCTTTTGCGGCCCGAATCCCGGCCAGTCACGCACCACCTGCACTTTCGCCCCATACTCCCTGCAGATTGCGGCGGTGTCGTCGGTGCTGGCGGAGTCCACCACGACGATTTCATCCGCCCAGGATACGGATTCGAGGCAGGAACGGATGTCGGCCTCCTCGTTCTTGGTGATGATGATGACTGACAGTGACATGCTTTCAGTGTTGGTCCTGTGGATTGTATTCCGGCAACCATTGCTTGAGCGCCTGCTTGACGGCAGCATCGTCCTGCATGGGATGATCCGACACCCAGGCCAGCATGTCTTGCAGCCATTCCGCCTCAACCGGGCGCGACTGGGCAATACGCAATTTCGGATGCTGCGTGGGAAGAGTGTGCTCGCTGTCGGCCAGCAATTCTTCGTAAAGTTTCTCACCCGGGCGTAGCCCGGTAAACTCGATCTTGATGTCGTCCTCGCCAAAGCCTGACAGTCGGATCAAGTCTCGCGCCAGATCCACGATTTTTACCGGCTCTCCCATATCCAGCACGAAGATTTCCCCCCCCTTGCCCATCAGGCCGGCTTGCAGCACCAGCTGAGCAGCCTCGGGGATGGACATGAAATAGCGCGTAATTTCCGGGTGCGTGACAGTGACGGGGCCGCCCTTGGCAATCTGTTCGCGGAACTTCGGAATCACGCTGCCATTGCTGCCCAGCACGTTACCGAAGCGCACCATGACAAATCGTGTGCTTCCATCATGGTTTGCATGGGGTTGCTGCAAGCCCTGGCACACCATCTCGGCCAGGCGCTTGGTCGCACCCATCACGTTGGTCGGATTAACTGCCTTATCTGTCGAAATATGCACAAACCTGGATACGCCATGCCTTTGCGCAGCACTAGCAACGCACCAGGTTCCCAGCACATTATTGCGTACTGCCTGCCAGCTATTGCGCACCTCCATCAGCGGTACGTGCTTATAGGCAGCGGAATGGAACACCACGGATGGGCGATGCTGACTCATCACTTCGTCCAGACGTTTTTCATCCCGCACATCGCCAATTAGGTACTCGCAAACCAACTCCGGCTGCGTGGCGTTCAACTCCTGCTCGATCTGATACAGGGCAAACTCCCCCTGCTCGTACAGCATCAATTTTGCCGGCTTGAAGCGCGCGATTTGTCGGCATAACTCTGATCCTATTGACCCGCCCGCCCCGGTGACCAGCACTGTCTTGCCTGCCAGCAATTCATGCAGCCCTGCGTTATCGAGTTGCACCATATCCCTTCCAAGCAAATCGTCCAGCTCAACCGCGCGCAGGTGCGTCAGCGTCACTCTCCCGCTTATGAGGTCATCGAAGGACGGTACAGTCAGCACCTTGACACCCGCCTGGTTGCATAGCTCGATGGCTCGTTTGCGCTGCTGGTGTGATGCACTGGGCATGGCAATAATTACCTGGTTTATACCCAGTTTTTTGGCATGACGCGGAAGGCCCGCCAGCTGGCCCAGCACTTGAATTCCGTTCAGCAGGCTGCCCGCTTTGGCTTCGTCGTCATCCAGAAATCCAACCACGCGCCACATTGAACTGCGCGCAAGCTCTTTCGCCAGATTGACCGCTGCATCGTCTGCCCCAAGAATCAGCACCGGCTCCCCATGCAGCTTGATGTCGGCAAGCAGGGCCTGTTCTTTCCAAAGCCGGTAGATGAGACGGCTCCCGCCCATCATCGTCAGCAGCAGCAACGGGTAAATGACCAGCACCGAGCGCGGCAAGACCACGTCCAGGCGCAGCATCCAGAACACCAGCGGAAATAGCGCCGCCGCAAACACCACCGCCCAGAAGATACGCCTCAGGTCGTTTACGCTGGCATAACGCCATATTCCGCGGTATAAGCCAAAGCGCCATGACACCACCCCTTGCAGCGGGACCACCCAGGCCAGGGTACGCCACGCCTCGTGGAGGAAATCAGGTGGCAACTCGAAATTAAAACGTAACAGATAGGCGCAAATCCATGCCAGCGCCGCCGCAACCAGGTCATGCAGCAGCGCCAATGCAGATCGCAAATTGTTTTTGGGAAATCTGAGCAAAATCAATACGCGTTTCTTCCGCCCATGCCGCGAAAAATGGTCAGCACTATTATCTTAAGGTCGAACCAGATTGACCAGTTGTTAATGTAATCGAGGTCATATTTCACTCGCATTTCCATTTTCTCCATGGTATCGGTTTCGCCGCGCCAGCCGTTCACCTGCGCCCAACCCGTGATCCCCGGCTTGACCTTGTGCCGCAACATATAGCCGTGTATCAATTTGCGGTATTCCTCATTATGCGCGACGGCATGCGGGCGCGGCCCCACGATGGACATTTGACCGCGAAGCACATTTATGAACTGTGGCAGCTCGTCCAGCGAGGACTTGCGCAGGAAGGTTCCCAATTTAGTTACGCGCGGATCGTTTTTCCTCGCTTGCGGCACAACGGCACCATCCTCAAGCACCTTCATGCTGCGGAATTTCCACACCTCGATGACCTCCCCGTTCAGGCCGTAGCGTTTCTGCCTGAAAATGGCTGGTCCATTCGATGTGATCTTCACCGCCACTGCGATGGCAACCATCACCGGCGAAATCAGCAACAAAATCAGGCTGCCCAGCACCAAATCCTCCAACCGCTTCAGAAAAAAATTGGCACCGTAAAAGGGGCTCTCAAATATGCTGACCAGAGGTATGCCTTCCAGACTGCTCCAGCGCGCATGCAGCAAGTCCGACACAAAGACATCCGGAACCACATGCACCGAAGCCGTGCTGTCCGCCAACTGTTCGACCAGTTGGCGGATTTTATCTTCCTGCAGCATCGGATAGGAAATATATACACTGTCGATGAACTGCTCACGCACTCTCTGCAACAGCTTTTCTACGTCCTGATACTCCAGCCCTAGCCGGTGTGACAAATCCTTGTTGTCGTAGATCCCTTCTATGCGCAAACCCATCCAGGGAGAGCGGCTAATGGTTTCAACCAGCTGAGACGCACCGCTGCCGGCCCCCACAATCGCGACTGCGCGCGAATTCAACCCTAATTTTCTGAAGTGGCGCAGCGTGTAGCGCAACAACACTCGCTCCAGTGTCAGCACAAGCGGGGTTGACAACATCCATGCCGTCACTGCGACGCGAGAGAAATTTGTAGAGGATTTGCTAATAAACATTACCGCAAGCAGCGCGCAACAGGTAAGCAGCCAGACAGACAGGATTTTCCATGCCTCATTCCTGACCGAGTCTGAGCGCCATGACTCGTAAAGCGCATGCCATTCGGCAAAGAACAGGAATGCAACAACCGCGACCAGACCGGCCAGCTTGTAATAGGTACCCAAGGCTACGCCATACAAGCTTGTGCATAGCCACAACGCCACGAGTATGCTCGTTATATCCAGAATGCGGTGAAGAATACTTAATTCACCGCCGTGCTGGCGCATCATCCCTTTTCGAAAAGGCGTCATAGTTTCCTTAGTTGAACATCGAACGCCTGCATTATGCCATCTCGATCCAGGTGTTCGAGCGCGTACTGGCGCGCGTGCGCCCCCATGGCAGCGCAGGTTGCCTCGTCCCGTGCAAGCTGCAGGACCGCTCCAGAGAAATGCTCAATATTATCCGGCTCGACCACCATGCCGCAACCCTGCAGAATCTGGTCGATCTGCGTGCCCTTGTCAGCTGCGGCCACCACGGGCCGCCCGCTGGCCAGCATTCCGGTCAATTTCGATGGCATTACGAGGTCCGCCGCTCCCGAACGCTGCGGCAGGAGGTGTATATTTGCCATATTGAGCAGATCGTTCAGTCTCTCAAGCGGCTGTAGCGGCAGCCACAGCACATTGGCAAGACCCTCATATTTCTGCTGCAAGCGCGCGCGCGCGGCACCTTCGCCGCACAGCACAAATTGGATTTTTCTCTCGTCCGCCAGTAACGCGGCGGCCTCCAGCACGATCTCCAATCCCTGCTTTTCCCCCATATTGCCTGAATATAGCGCCACAATGGCACCCGACCCAATGCCTAATTGTTGTCGCATAGCGCTCGGCTTAGGCAATGGAAATATAGAAGTGGTATCCACCCAATTTTGGAATAACCTCGTCTTTTTTGCAGGTACTTTCTTTAAAATAAGACGCTGCACCATATTGGGCGAAATGGATGATACGTAGTCGAAACGCCGCATCAGCCAGCCCTCCAAGAAGCTTACGCTGCTGCGCAAACATGCGGCATGCAAAATTCCCAACTCAAATGCGGCATCAATTTCAAAATCCTGAACATGCAGCCAGGCTCTGGCACCTGACATTCTGGCACAAACCCATGCCGCTGGCGCACAAAACAATGGCGGTTCGATGGACATCACAACATGCGGGCGCCAAAATATCTGGCGAACCGTTACCGGCAGGCTCGCCACCGCAAAACTGGCTAAGTGCAGAATGCGCTTCAAACCCGATGGCTTGGACGGAACCCACAGAGGGCAACGCCAAATACTTACTCCAGCGAGCACTTCCCTGCTGTAGCGCCAGGCCGCATACCCTTTGGCAATGCGCCACTCTGGATAGTAAGGGGGCGCGGTGACGACACGCACCTCGTGGCCGTGCGCTACCAGCCATTCTGCCATTTCGCTGGAATATTTGCCGATGCCGGTCAGTTCGGGAGCATAGTTGATGCCGACAATGAGGATACGCATGCTATGTCTTGCGAGCCACGACGACCATGCAATCCCCTCGTCCGGCTAGATTCCCGAGCCACAGCAGTGGGAATAGGAGCACGCGGATCAGCAGAATCAGCGAGGCGACCAGCGGCGCGGAACGCAACTGCCGCGTCGGCTGTCCGGGCGTGGCAAACAGGCGCGCGATGAAAGAATGAGCGACCCACAGCGCGGGCGTTTCCTGGCGCATAGAGGTGACCTCAAACCCGGCTTTCGCCAGCATCTCGCCCAGCGTCTTCGGTGAGAAGTGCACGATATGAAACGGGACGTGCCAGTTGATCCAGTAGCGACCAAAGACCGAGCGCAGCCAGCTACGGCTGTTAGGGCAGCTGACCCAGACTTGGCCATGGGGATTGAGCAGCCGGTGAATGTGCTCAAGCATTGCGCCCGGATTCAAGGAATGTTCTAGCACATTGGACAGCACGACCACATCGTACTTGCTCGTAGTTTCGAAGCCCTCCAGGGTGCTGCCATACACCGCAAAACCCTTGCCTCGTGCAACCTCTGCCGCCCTGCTGTTGAGTTCCAGGCCCTCGGCCGCATAACCATTCGCGCGGAAGAATTCCAAACCGCGCCCTTCGTTGCATCCAACGTCGAGCAGCTTTCCTTGCCCGCTTTTCCACTGAAACGAAATGTCCCCGTCAACCGCCACCCAGGCGCGATACAACGGCGAATTGACGAACCTCGCCCTCAGTCTGGTATAGCGGGTATTTTTTTCACCGCCGAAGTTGTAATACCGCTCATAGAGTCCATTCAACTCCGCCTGCGTCGGAAGGGGTGCGGTCTGCAGCAGGCCGCAGCGCATGCACTCAGTTATCTGATAGGACTGAGCGATCCCGAATCTCGTATCATGAACATCCCACACCGATGGTGCATCGCAAAGGGGTTGACTGCATCCAAGACAATTCATCAAGCACCTATCTCCAAGCTGGCTGGTAATACCATCACACTCAAGTCCGCGACCTTCGAAATGTCCGGTCCAGATATGAACCCGAGGCCTGTTCCGGAGGCGGCGGCAATTTGGTCGTAAACCGTCAAAATCCTGTCCATTGCGCCCCGCTAGTTCCCCTACAGAAACCTTTTCCCATCATCATGGACGATTTTCGCCATCCCAAAAGCACGCAGCAATCCCGTGGCCATTCTCTCCACCGTATATTGGCGGGCGCAGCCCTCGGAGATTTCTTCTCTTTTATCCAGCCAGCTATGCTCATTCTGAAACACCGAGACAATCGCCTTCGCCAGATCGGAGGGGTCATCGGAGTTGAAGAACAAACAGTTAGCCCCATCAGAAGCCGCCTCGATCTCCGGCGAATGAGGCTCGTCACGCGCAATCAGCACCGGCACGCCGAAGCATAGGCTTTGAACCAGTGAGAGCCCGACGTAGCCAGGCGAGGCGCTCGCGAGGGCGCTTGAATAGAGATCACGAATCTCCTCGTAAGACCCCCGGTGGCCGAGGAACTCAACCTTGTCCGCCAGCCCGGCAGATCGGGCCAGCTCCTGCAATGCCCCGAGTTCCGGGCCAGCGCCTGCAAATCTAAGGCGGGCGTCAGACGGCAAGGATGTTGCAGCCTGCGCAAATGCCTGCAGCAGCAAGATCGGTTTCTTGTCGGCAACAAGCCTGCCCACATACAGAATATCATGACACGGAGCCGCTGGGATCAGGGCCACCATCCTGGAACGCGAATACAGGGCATTCGGGGCAGTAAATACGGTCAAGTGCGGCATACGCTCGATGAAGTAGTGCTTTTCGCGTTCGGTGTAAGCAACCACAGATCCTGCAAGGCGACACATCAGGTCCCTTAACGCCGTGCTACCGACATATGGTCCCTTGCGCGACCATGCATGCCCCCATACAGCCGTTCGCTTGCCGAGGATGCGCCGTATGAGCAGCATGATCCATGAAGAAAGGATTCGCGGATTCAGTTCCAGTATTGCCGCATCGGCCGCAAGCACATCGGCCCAGCAGCCCAGTTGAAACGACAACTTGTTGAGCACAAAGATATTGGTGATTGGTCGGAAGTTCGTTCGAAGAGCATCGGCCCTGGTTCGGGTAGTCCCGTCGAAATATCCTTCTCCCGCCAGCACCATAAAGTTGTCACCCAGTTCATTCGCGAGGATCTGAAGGACCGGAAGACGATAATCCGGGACCGCAGTCTGGAGCAGAACGCATTTCATAGGCAGCGGACCCTCAGTGAGCAATTGCTAGCGCGACGCCACATGCTCAGCCACGACTTTCCGGAAGAGCGTCTCCAACTCGGCGCCATAGCGCGTCTCGTTGAAATCTTCCTCGATCGATCTGCGTGCATTTGCGCCGATCTGCTCACATTTTTCCGGATCCCCGTGCAATGCCTCGATCTTTCTTGCCAGATCGGCATGGTCTCCGCTCCGGAAGAAGATGCCCGTTTCGCCGTCGACAATGACGTCGCGATTACCGCCCGCATACGAAGCGAGCACGGCCTTGCCCAGCGACATGGCTTCCAGGGTCGAATATTCGAGGGGGGTGGGCCACTCAGACGGCGATACCACGATGCGCGCCGCGGCAATCAGCTCTTGCAGCCCGCTGTTCCACCGGCTTGCGGTATCGATGGCCACATTCCGGATCCCCTTCGATTCAATTTCTCTCTGCATGACCGGCAAGGCAATACCTGTTCCGCAAATGCGAAACGGAATATGCGGCAAGAGCTCCGCAGCCTTGAGCAAGGTTAACACGCCCTTTTGCGCGGACAGGTTGCCGAAAAACAGGACATCGGCACCGATCGACGGGACGGACCGGGCGGGGCGGGGTGGCAGGTTCTTGACCAACAAGGGGTTACGCAGGATGTGTATCTTCTCCGCAGGCAATCCGAATTGCATCACACGGCGCTTCATATCCTCGTGCGGAACCGTAAACGCGTCAACCTTGGAATATAGGCCGCGCAGCGCGTAGAGGTAGTTCCCCAGGGCGCCCATGAGGCTGGCACTTCGGCTGCCTTGGTAGCATTTGTGAATCACGGCTTCATAAAACTTGTGCGGGGCGCAAAGCGTACATTCGTGCCCATTCCGATAGAGGTAGCCGCCGACACAACCGACCCGATAATCGTGCAGCGAAAAGACGATGGGAACGTTTTGCCGATGCAGTTCATCGATAACAGACGGCGACATCGTGAAATGCAGAATATGAAGATGGGCGACATCCGGCCTTTCGTCTGCGATCACCCGTCCTATCGCCTTGCGCGCCTCGTGCGAATAGATTCCGTTCATGAAGAGGCGGACTTTCTGCCAGGGACCGACGGCAGCAAGCTCGGAACCGGCAACCCCCCCGGGGAAGTACTTCAGATAGGGGGTCGGCTTATTGCCTTTGTAGTTCAGGCAGAATGGCACAACGACATGCCCGCTCTTCTCCAGAATTTCGTTGGTCTCGAAGAAGAAGCGGTCGCCTCCCCCAGTGTGCTGATAGTACTTGTTTACCGACAGAACCTTCATGAGATTACCTATTGCGTTTCATGCGTCCACACAGGTGCGGAGCCACAACTCCATGCTGACGAGACGATACATATTGTTCCCGGCGCCCGCGCGGCCAGCCAGCTGCCTTTGCAGCAGCACTTCGACACTGTGCGGATCGCAAAATTCCCTGATGCGTGCGTCCGGCACAAGGAGCAGATCCCGAACGGCAGCGCCGTTGTTCTCGGCCAGCCATGTCTCGATCGGCGTCGGGTATCCCTGCTTGTCCCTTCGCGACGCAATACGCCCCTGCCCCACGTTCTGCAGGTAACGCCGGAGCACCCACTTGGTGTGCCCATCTTTGATCTTGACGTCATCCGCGTTCGCGAACAGCCACTCGACCAGCCGGTAGTCCATGAACGGCAGCCGCGATTCGACGCCATGCGCCATACTGATGGCGTCGCCGTAGTGCAATAGCCCGGGCAGGATGTTGCGGGCATGATCCAGCAGTAACCGCTGGCTGACCGGACTGTATGTAGCATTGGCTGGCTGCACCACGCCGGCGGGAGGCTGCATGCTCGGCGTCTCCATCGCGGCGCGGAAGCCCTGGCTGAGGGTCATGTACGCGCCAGCGTTGCGCCTGTGGTAGGCAATGAGGCCGGGGAAAGACTCTCGCATCAGCCATAGCAGGGCCCATCGCGCAGTAAAGGTCGCGCTCAGGTTCTTCCAGGTATTACGCGCGTCCCGCAGCGCCGACATGCCATTCAACTTTCGGAGCTGCCCCATGAAGGAAATGATGGCGTATTGGGGGTAGCCTCCCAGCGCCTCATCCGCGCCCTGCCCCTCCAGGAGCACAAGGACCCCGCGCCTGCGCGCCTCGCGCACCAGGTGCCACAATGGATATACGGCAGGCGAATAGCCGGGAGCATCCATGTGATACGCGATGTGGCGCATGGTGTCGAGCCAGCCTTCTTTGGTGGCGGCGACCTCCACGGGCTGGATGCCGTAGGGCTCGGCTGCGATCTTTGCCCATGCGGACTCACCCCGGGCGTTCTCGCCATACACCGAGGTGAAACATACGCGCTCACCCGGCGCTCCCTTCATCGCAGCGGCGAGCACCGCGCTGGAATCCAGGCCTCCGGATAACGTCACTCCGACGGGGACATCACTGCGCATGCGCAGCCTGACGGCATCCTCGAACAGCGCGGTAAATTCGTTAACAGCGTCGCGCTGGGGAGATCTGGCGGCCCCACCCGCATCCGGATAATCCCAATAGCGCGTGAACTCAAACCGCCCCGTCTGCGGGTAGTATTCGGCGTAATGAGCGCTCGGAAAAACCTCAACATCCTGGTAAAAGGATTGCCCATTGGCGTACAGCAGGCCCTTGGCAAGGAAATCGTACACTGCCGCATGATTCGGCTTCCGAAGCACGGGGAATAGCCGGGTCAACGCCTTCGGTTCCGAAGCAAACGACAGACCGCCTTGTGTCCTGCTGTAGTACAGCGGCTTGACGCCAAACCGGTCGCGCGCCATGAACAGCTTGCCCTGCGTCGGCAGCCAGATCGCAAACGCCCACATGCCATTGAGTTTCGCCAGCGCGGCGGGTCCCCAGCGCAGATAGGCCTGCAGCAGGACTTCGGTGTCCGAGTGCGCCCTGAATACGCATCCTTCGCGCTCAAGCTGCGCGCGCAGTTCCAGATAGTTGAATATCTCACCGTTGAAGACTATGGTTGCGCCAGAGTCCTGTTCCGTCATGGGTTGATGGCCGCCGCTGCTCAAGTCGATGATCGAAAGCCGCCGATGACCCAGCCATACACCATCGCTCTCGTGAACGCCCCGGTCGTCAGGCCCCCGATGGGCAAGGGTATCCAATGCGCCAATGAAATCCTCGCGCCGTACCCATCCGTTTCCGATGCTACCCAGAATTCCGCACATACTGCGTCCTATGCTTCAAGTGCCGGCCGGGATGCGGAGTTGCTACGACTCCATTCCGACATCCAGCCAACGAGCACTCCGAGGAAGATGCCAAACATAAGGGTTCCTGCGCGTGACCCAAGGACATTGGCACCAATGGTACTCGCCAGGATAATGCCAAGGTAGGCGAGGCTTATAACGGCAGCAGCACGCTCATGCGCTTTTACAGAAGCGAATCGAGAGCCCCTCACCAGTACGACGCCCCGCACCAGGAGGAATAACAAGCAAAGGGGCAGCACGAGGCCGACCACGATGCCGTTTGCAAAGATCGAGTAGACCCAGAAGTTATGGCCCACGAACGTAAATTGCTTGTTCCACTCAGTCGGAATGGAGCCGAGAAAATCGTAGTAACCTGCCGCCAGCCCGTACGGACTGCCAATCCCACGGCCAAACACCATGCTCGTCCAGTCGGAGTCCAGCAGGGAAAGCTGGCTGGAAATCTCGGCGAGGCGCTCGATTGCCGAGACATCGAGCGATTGCTCCGTGCGCAATGTCGATTCAGATGCCAATGGGTGAAATGCATCGCCAAAGTGGAGACTGCGCGCCATGACGCCCTGCCAGCCGACCATGGTCGTGGGCTGAAAAGCTGCGACAAACGCAATCACCAATACCACACTTAGAGACGGAACCATAAGAGAATGCGCTTTTTTTCTACGGCTGCTTTTGCCATCGGCAAGTTGCGCCGTGGGCAGCACCATGAACACCAGCCCGGCGAGCAGGGCGATCACATACGAGCGCGTGAGCGCCAGAAACATAACAGCAACGATCACGTCCAGCGCCGCGACATACTTAAACGCGATGCGCTGCCTGCACAGAATTTGGTAGCCAGCCACCAGGAATAACGCATATGAATATTGCGAGATGATGTGGTATCTGACGTTCTCAAAAGACATCGGCTCCACATTTTCCGCCCAGCCGCGAAACAAATTGAAGGTGACGGAAACGAACGCGCAGACAAAAACAATGCCCAGAAACCTGCTGAACAAGCCTGCCTTATAGATCGCCAGTCCGACAAAATACCCGAGCGTCAGCAGTACATAAGGGACAACCGTGTGCGTAAATGGCCGCAACTCCACCGTGCCCAGCAACAGGGGAATGAGGGACGCCGCCCAGGGCAACACCGTGGCGACTCCCACCAGCTTCTCGGCAAGGGCCAGATCGAGGCTAGACCAGTATTCCCGCAAGAACAGGCACGCCGCGCAAAACGAGATGGCAAATATTCCGACGATAATTGCACCGCCCCCCGTCTCGCCCTTGTAATCGAACGCCATTGGGAAAAGAATGCCGAGCAACAGAATCGACGTTCGTGTCGGCTGCTTCAAGTTCAGTTGCATACCCGTACCAGCAGCTCGCTGCCCACCCTCCATGAATACTTTGCCTGCCAGGCGCGTGCAGTGCGTCGAAGACCGGATGGTGAAGCGCGCACCACGCCACGCGCAACCTCGGCCGAATCCTCCACTTCCACGGCCACGCCCAGCCCCTCCCGTCCAATATACCAGTCGACCGATCCCTGATGGTCCACAGTACCGTCCGACCACACTGCACTGTCTTGACCAGGACACCGCTCATATTATAGCGCCCCTCGCAGCCAAACCATACGATATCGCACAATTATCCCTCCATGCGCATGTGCTTAGCCTCTACCCCTCTTGCTGATGGAAGAAATATCCCCGTGATCGACATCGCATTCAATGACTGGCGATTAAATCCACGTCTTGTGGCGCCGATATGGCCTTATCCGATTAAAGAATAGGAATTTACGGCGGCAGAAAACGTGGCACCCCTATTCGGAATTGCGCGAACCGTGAGGAGACTGCACTTATTGCTTAATTTTACACCGAACTGTTCTTTGTGCCTTTAGATACAGCTGATCCCCCGCCGCATCACCGGGAAAAAGACTTAACAATCGACAGAAGTTCCTTACTCTACGGTACAGGCTCTTCCATTTTGAAGTTCTTAAGGATCCATAGACAACCGATAAAAACGACCGAGCCAATTCAATGGGATAGGACCCATAAATGTTCACGGTTTCAGAAGCCAGAACCTCAAAGCCTCTAGATTTAAGCAAGATGCTCGCCGACTGTTTTGAAAAATAGTGAAGATGCCCCAGCGGGCGGACCATTTCCCAACCTGCCTTCCCTAGCCCCGCCCTTTTACTTTCACTCCACGGAACAGTCATAAAAAGTATTGCGTTAGGTGATAGGTAATCTAGGTAGTTCGACAACACATCGCTAGGACTTGATGTATGTTCAAGCACATCCTGAAAAATTACGACATCAAACAAGATGGATTTCGGAAGTTGATCAGGCGAAGACACTACCTGAAAGCCGCTTGCATATCGCCCCAAATCAACACCAAACGCATTCCAACCACGTTCACGCATCTTCCTTAGGAGGCTTCCATCACCAGGGCCGACCTCAAGCAGATTGCCCGGTTGTACTTCCGAAAGAGATCTTACGACCCAGTGGGAATCAGGGGCTACAGAGTCCATTTGGTTGCTGCATTCGACTACTTTTGCCCAAGACTCTCCCAAGACAGAAAGGCTTGACTCTGCGTAGAGCCTAGACAAGAGTTCCGGCTTTGGTGTTGGGTCTGTATACCAATGTCGGCAATTCAGGCAGCGCATGATACTGACGCTGAAGCGAGAGTTCGGATGGATGGTTGATGTCATTCCGATATTTTCCACCTGAGTGGACTCGCAGATCGGACAACAGTTGAAATGTACGAAATCCGCCTCTCGAAATATTTCTTCATCTTCGTTACGCATATTTATGTTTCCTGGTGTTGAGGGCTTTGATTTAGCCTTCGCTGGTGACATCCTTGTCGTCAGTTTGTTGTTGCAAGCATTCCTAATAGCAGGAGCCTGGAGAAATTTAGTTGGTTGCCACTGAGCCGCATCGTTTCAAAAGCACTTTAACGGCTTCCTCCCATGAGTACGAATCCTTCCAGGAAGCCTGCAATTCGCCTGACAGACCACCGTGGTGCAGGCACCACGACAAGGCGCGAGCCACCGACGCCGGATCCTGAATGTCAACAGCCGCACCTAACTTTTCCCCCTTTATATGCCAGCCTATCAAGCCCTGATTCGTTCCCAAAATCACAAGACCATGTTGGACTGCCTTGACCAGAACACCACTCATGGTGTAGTGCCCACTATAGCCAAGCCAAGCGATGTTGCTCGCAGAAAACGCTAATCTCTCTTGCTCATCACTAACGAAATTGTCTAATTGATATAGCTTCCCTTCGCGCCTTAATGGTGCGACCAAGTCGGAACACAATAGTTTCTGTATTTCTGGAGATTGCTCACCAACAATCAGCAAATTCAAATCCCGCGGCGCGTCCTCGTGAAGCATGCCTTGTATTAGCTGCCTAATTCCTTTTCGACTATCCAGGGCACCATAGACCAAAATGGTACTGCCAGTGTCTGGCATACCTAGTGCCCTGCGCGCCATACTTTGGGGGTAATTTGCTTGCGCCTCCGCCGGATCAGCCAGGTACGCAAGCTTGGCACTCCCTATGACGGGGCGTTTTATGTAATAAAACGCCAAGGTCTGGTCTATGGTAAACATAGATAGCATCGTGGGCAACCTCATCACACGTTCGAATAGCCATTTTTTGCCCAATCCGAAAGGTGACGGTGGTGCCACAACTGCCATTTGCTTAAAATGGAAACTGGGGCGCATGCATATACCACCCCAGTTGCTTGCTCCGAATGGAGAGCCGAGTAACCCAAAAGCGTACAGACAATAATCAAGATATGGAAGAAAGACATAATCTACGTGCTGCCTTGCGGCTACCCTGATATACACCTGACGGAATACGCGCCAGAAGGCTATCTCACGACCTATATTCCCGAATTTTGAATTTAAGGCGTGCCTGCATTGAGCATCAGAGATTGTCTCAACTCGAAAGTCGTCATAGAGCCGCCCCAGGTGATCCAAGAGTTGGTGTGAAGCATATTGTTCCGAAACAGCCACCGTGACCTTGCGCCCCATCTCAAGGTGGGCGCGTGCTATCCTTTCAAGATATATTGGGTGGTGGCCAATAAGCTCCGCCTCAAGAATTAGAATGTTCATGCTGAGGCTAGATCATATTTCCGAGATTACACGACGAAGCCCCTCTTCCAATTCGATCTTGGGGCACCACGTCGCTATCCACACGCCCTTGTTCCAAGGCGTCATGACCTCTCTGTCTCGGTAAGGCCTCGCCCCCCAGTTGATGGCAACTTGCCGACCTGAAATGTCCAAGTACAAGCCTACCAAATCTCGCAACCGTATAGGATGCATTGGCGAAACAGCATAGCGCTCGTGCGCTAGTGAGACGTTTTTCATTAATCGATCTGCAGCCAACACAAATGTTTCCGTCACATCGTCGACATAAACAGGTGCGATCAATTGTTCTCCTGGCGACATATTGAGCGTCTCTCCCGTCGTCGCCGCTCTCTTAAGTATGTTAAAGAGCTTCTGCCGATGATCATCCACACCGTATGTATCAAAGAGCATGAGCGTAATCACCTTGAACCCGCACGCTTGAACGTAATATTCCAAGATCGACTCAAAGGCTTGCTTGGTAGCCGCGTACAAGCAAACCGGATTGTATTCCTCATTGTTATAGTGCTGCCAAAAAGTGCCCGTATTGACCAGCTTTGTAACCCCGTTTACACGCATACCTTCGATCAATTGACTGGCAAATAGCACGTTGCCGCGAAGCATAGGTTCGATATCCTTTGGTTCATGCTGAGCCTGGATCATGGATGCCAGATGAAATACCACATCGGGCTTGGTTTGTGCAACGCAGCTTACCATTCCTTCCGTGCTGCCATCGTGCACGTGATTGGTTATATCGTGAAACTCCGGGTAACCCGGAACAGTCGAACCATGGCGACTTATGATGTGAACTTTCCAACCGTCTCGAACAAGTCTTCTTACAAGATGACTCCCGACAAAGCCTGTTGCGCCTGTGACTAACGCCACACGCGGATTTTGATCTGCTGTTACTTCAGTAGCCATTCTGATTTAGATTCAAGAATTGTTAGTAGAAGATTACAATCTCATTATGAGACGCATTGCCAAAAGTTGAAAAATCAGACCCGAGATTACATTTGATATGGCAAACGTCCACGCTACATTAGTTAAACTTATACCGCCCAATGAAAATGCAAACAATGTCACCATATAGATGCATACGTTGCCAGCGCTGTACAATACACTCACTATAGGGCGCCCCATCCCATTTAAAATGTGGTATGGACCTGATGAGATTGTGATAAAGAAAAATGCTATGGTCAGTATCTGCAACACTGGTGCGGCTGAAACTGCCACCTCACGGCCAATCCATAGTTCGACTATCGGCCCAGCAAAGATCCCGAGCGGCAACAATAGCAAGATGGCAGTTAATGCCGAGACTGATATCGTGCGTAGATACAGCGCTTGCGTTGTACTATCATGGCCAGATGCGCTAACAATCGGAAAAATTACTTCCGTCGCGGCATTAACTAAGGCATGGATTTTCGACACAGCAGCATACGCGACCTGATAAATTGCCACTGACGCCGGACCCAATAGGTAGCCGATAATAAGCCGTTGGAACTGCGCGAAGAATACAGCCGCCAAGGAGTGTATTGTCAAGGTTGCACTGAAACTGAACATTCGGCGCAGCGATGACAAGCTCGGTCTTGCCGACCCCGCATTGATGGTCCTTGTTCGGTAGATACGTAACGAAACCGCATACGCCACAATTAAGGCTATCGCATTGGCAAGCATACCTATCAGTGTCGCGCCCACAATGCCGACCATATGCATTTTGACTGCCAAGGCGGCCCCACCATAACTAACGATGGCTATGAAGGTATTTATGGACGTGGCAGCATCAAATCGATGTATCGCCTTAAATAATGAAATGAAGACACCGACCAGGAGAAAAAAGCCAAACTGAAACGCTGCAATTCGAAAAGCTGCGGTAGCCTGATCACTTAACGCGATCGGTATAGAGAAAAGTTTAACAAAGACTGGGGCACCAATCCACACGACGAACACAATTAGAGCAGCGAGTGCGCCGTAAAATGCGAGCGAAGTGTAAAGTATCGAATTAGCACTTTCAAATCTCTGGCGCGACAGATCCGCCGCTACATATTTGGTTGTTGCAGCTGAAAAGCCCAAATCAAGAAACCCAAAACTTCCACCCACCGATGCAGCGAGTGTGAAAATGCCAAATCCATCTTTGCCGAGGCCTGCAATTAATACAGGAATCGATAGCAGCATTACCAAGGTTGGCAGGGCGAAGCCTAGCAGGCCATAACCCATGTTGCGTTTGACTTTCATTCTTACGATTGGATCCGGCGCGTTAACAAGGGTCGTGGTCAGCGGAAGATTATCGCTGCCTTTACACGAAGAAAGATGTCTCTTGCAACGGTACGCAGCCATGACTGCTTATACAGACTGTTCGCGGTACCAGACATGCCGTCTATGTGTGGGGTGCATGGCAACAGCACCCAGTTCAGGCCATCAGCTATAGCTCGATGTGTCGCGCATGCTAGTGCGTGCTCGAAGAAGAAGCTAGCAGAATCATCAACTCGCCTTCCCTCCGGACATAGATAGTCCTTTAGAAACTTTGATGACCCTCCGAATACTCTACTATCGGACCACGTCAACCCCTTGGACAAGTTCGTCATGACATCAACGTCAGGATTCAGTTGTTCCAAAAAACGATGGGCATTGGGCACATAGTACCGGCCGTTAATCTTGATGAAGCTCCCCGAGCTACCAAGAAGACGCGAATCTGACGCTACGCGCGCAAGAGCTTGCGCCTCCCCATACCCCTTTCCCAAATGACGTGGAAAATCTTGCCCAAAAAACGAAATAAATTCGACCTGCTTTCCTGACTTCTCTTCAGCAACGATCTGTTTTAGGGCCGCAAGGTCATATCCGGAGTTCTCAACAACAACTATTCGACCGACATACCGGTTCTTGAGCCATTTGCGAAGGGCAATTTGATAGTCTTTGTGCCTAGTCTCGATGTCGCTTCGCTCCGTAAAAGCAACGCCACAGACGTCGATAGTGCAAGTAAGAACAATGCAAATATTACGCTCAGTCATAGGGCAGCAAACCTACCTTTGGCCAACTGGATACGCTGGGTAACATAGAAATTATTCATAACGAAATGGGCTTACGAACTCGTCAAACCGGGGAAACGACTTATCGCGCTGAGACAAAATCGGCTCTTGGATGGACCACGGAATTCCTAGAGAATCCCAAAGGACGCCTGTGTCATGCTTTGGGGAGTACGTCGCCGTCACTTTGTACACCATGACAGCCTGCTCACTCAGCGCGCAAAATCCGTGCGCCATACCCCTGGGTATATATATGCAGTTTGCTTTGCTGGCACTCAGTTCAAACAATTCGAAACTCCCGAAGGTAGGCGACCCAACTCTCAGATCCACGACCGCATCCAATGCTTCACCTCGTACGCAATACACCATCTTGACGTGATCCATTGGCGGTACTTGGAAGTGCATTCCCCGGATTACGTCCTTGTGGGATACAGAATAATATTCTTCAGCAAATCCCGTTTCCAGGCCGCGCGCCGCAAACTCCACCTCATGGAATACCTTAACGAACCGCCCTCGTTCATCTTCGAGTACTTTCGGCTGCAGTTCATAACACCCCGAAAGTTTACTTGCCCTTAGCTCAAACATCAGAAATTAACACCAAAGAAAGCCTCGATCTTTTCAACCACGAAGCTCAGCATTTCCTCACTCAGGCCCGGATACACACCGATCCAGAAAGTGTCGTTCATGATCTTGTCGGTGTTGGCGAGCTCGCCGCTGATGCGGTAGGTGCGCTCGGCAAAGTACGGCTGGCGTGTCAGGTTGCCCGCGAACAGCAGGCGCGTGCCGATCTTGTACTGGTCCAGATACTTCAACAACTCGACCCGCGCGACGTTTGCCGATTCGCGCAGGGTAATCGGAAAGCCGAACCAGGAAGGCTCGCTGCCTGCCGTGGCTTCCGGCAGGACCAGGAATTCCGCGCACGACTGCAGGCGCTCCTTCAGGAATGCGAAATTGCGCTTGCGCGCCTCCACGAATTCCGGCAATCGGTCCATCTGCGCCAAGGCACAGGCTGCCTGCATGTCGGTGATCTTGAGGTTGTAGCCCAGGTGGGAATAGGTGTACTTGTGGTCGTAGCCGAACGGCAGCTTGCCCAGTTGCTGTGAAAAGCGCTTGCCGCAGGTGTTGTCGCAGCCCGGCGCGCAATAGCAGTCGCGCCCCCAGTCGCGGAAGGATTCGATGATGGTGCGCAGGGCGCGGTCTTTGGTAAACACCATCCCGCCTTCGCCCATGGTGATATGGTGCGCGGGGTAAAAGCTGCAGGTGGCGATGTGTCCGAAGGTGCCGACGTGCCGGCCCTTATAACGCGAACCCAGGGCATCGCAGCAATCCTCGATCACCCAGAGCTTGTGCTTTTCCGCCAGCGCCATCACCGCATCCAGGTCGAATGGGTTGCCCAGGGTATGCGCCACCATGATCGCGCGCGTGCGCCCGCTCACAGCCGCTTCCAGCTTCGCCGGGTCAATATTGTAGGTGGGAATGTCCACATCTACGAACACCGGCACCATGCCGTTCTGCAGCATGGGATTGACCGTGGTGGGGAAGCCTGCGGCGACGGTAATGACTTCATCGCCCGGTTTGAGCGCGCGCTCACCCAGCTTGTGCGAAGTGAGCGCGGTAAAAGCCAGCAGATTGGCGGAGGAGCCGGATGTGGTAGTCAAGGCATAGGGGACGCCGACATACTCGGCAAAACGCTTCTCGAACGCCTCGTTGAAACGCCCGGTGGTGAGCCAGCCATCCAGCGAGGCCTCCACCATGTTTTTCAGCTCGGCTGCACCCAGCACCTTGCCTGAGGGCGGAACGACGCTGCTGCCCGCCTGGAACGGCTTTGCCGCAAAATGCTGCGCGCTATATTGCTCGACCAGATTCAATATTTGCTGCTTCAGTTCTGCCTTGTCCACTTCAAACTCCAATCAGTGTTCTTGAATGCTTGCGTTATAAATGTCGATTTGGCGCAACGTTGTTTTGCGCATATCCTGGCCATCCCGGTATGCGCGGTGCCATTCGACGATCGCCTCCAGGGTACGTGCCAAGTGCCAGCGCTGCTGCCAATCGAGGCGCGCCTTGGCCTTGGAGCAATCCAGCTTCAGGTAATGCGCCTCATGCGGGTGATTGCCGCCATCCAGCTTCCAGCTGGCCCCCTCGCCCCATGCGCGTGTCAGCCGCTCAACGATCCATTGCACCGGCTTGGCGTCTTCGTCGTTCGGCCCGAAATTCCAGCCTTCCGCATGAGTCGCTCCCTCTGTATAGAGTTTCTCTGCCAGCAACAGGTAGCCGGATAGCGGCTCGAGGACGTGCTGCCAGGGACGGATGGCATGCGGGCTGCGGATATTGACCGCCTGGCCTTGCGCGATCGCACGCAGGATGTCCGGGATCAGCCGGTCAGCCGCCCAATCGCCACCGCCGATTACATTGCCTGCACGCGCGGAAGCGATCGCTACACGGTGCTCGGTATATTTTTCCGGATGAAAATACGAGTTCCGGTAGGCGGACGTGACGAGTTCGGCGCAGCCCTTGCTGTTGCTATAGGGGTCATACCCGCCCATCGGCTCGTTCTCGCGGTAACCCCATACCCATTCGCGATTTTCGTAACACTTGTCGCTGGTCACAATCACGACCGCGCGCACCGACCCGGACTGGCGCACAGCCTCCAGCAGGTTCACGGTTCCCATCACGTTGGTGGAATAGGTCTCGACCGGCTCCTGATAGGAATAGCGCACCAGTGGCTGGGCCGCCATGTGAACCACGATTTCAGGCTGGTGCTCGGCAAAGACCTTGCTCAGAAGCGCCAGATCGCGGATGTCGCCGATGATGCTGGTCATGCCCGCACCCACATTGGCAACCTCGAACAGGCTGGGTGTCGTGGGCGGCTTGAGCGCATAGCCTGTCACCTCTGCGCCCAGCGACTGGAGCCAGAGCGATAGCCAGCTGCCCTTGAAACCGGTGTGGCCTGTCAGCAAAACGCGCTTGCCGCGCCAGAAGCCGTCGGTCATGTCCATATCTTCCAGGGCGCGCGGCCTGATTGCCACAGCTCTTCAAGGTGCATCTTGTCGCGCAAGGTATCCATCGGCTGCCAGAAACCATTGTGATGGAATGCCGCCAACTGCCCCTCTTCCGCAAGACGTTCCAGCGGCTCACGTTCCCAGATCGTTTTGTCATCCGCCACGTAGTCGATGACCCGCGGCGACAGCACAAAGAAACCGCCGTTGATCATGGCGCCGTCGCCCTTGGGCTTCTCGCGGAAACTGTTGACCTTGTTGCCCTTCATGTCCAGCGCGCCGAAGCGTCCCGGCGGTATGGTGGCGGTCAAGGTCGCCTTCACTTTTTGCGCCTTGTGGAAGGCTATCAGCTCGGTGATATTGACGTCGCTCACGCCGTCGCCATAGGTGAAGCAGAACGCCTCTTCATTCTTCACGTAGTCCGCCACGCGTTTCAGGCGCCCGCCGGTCATAGTCTCCTCACCGGTGTCCACCAGCGTCACCCTCCACGGCTCGGCATAGCGCTGATGCACCTCCATCTTGTTGTGCTCCATGTCAAAAGTGACGTCGGACATATGCAGGAAGTAATTGGCAAAATACTCCTTGATGACATACCCCTTGTAACCGCAGCAGATAACGAAGTCATGAATGCCGTGAGCCGAATAGGTTTTCATGATGTGCCACAAGATCGGTTTGCCGCCGATTTCAACCATGGGCTTCGGGCGCACCGTTGTCTCCTCGCTGATGCGCGTCCCCAACCCTCCTGCAAGTATTACGGCTTTCATTTCTAATCCTTTCCAAACAAATCGCGGCTGTAAACCTTATCCGCGACATCCTCTATATCGTCCGTGATGCGGTTGGCCACAATAACGTCTGACATTCGCTTGAATTGCTCGATATCGTTAATCACCCTGGAATGGAAGAACTCGGGCTCGTGAAGCGCAGGCTCGAAGACAATGATCTCAATACCCTTGGCCTTGATGCGCTTCATGACGCCCTGAATGCTGGATGAACGGAAGTTGTCGGAGCCGCTCTTCATGGTCAGGCGGTGGATGCCAACCACTTTGGGGTTGCGCTTCAGTATGCTTTCGGCAACAAAGTCCTTGCGCGTGGTATTGGAATCGACGATGGCACGTATAAGGGTCTGCGGGACATCCTGATAGTTGGCCAGCAACTGTTTGGTATCCTTCGGCAAGCAGTAGCCGCCATAACCGAATGAAGGGTTGTTGTAGTGGTCGCCGATCCGTGGATCCAGCGATACGCCCTTGATGATCTCGCGCGTATCCAGCCCATGCGACTCGGCATAGGTGTCGAGCTCGTTGAAATAGGAAACACGCATGGCCAAATAGGTATTGGCGAAGAGCTTGATGGCTTCCGCCTCGGTAGATCCGGTCAGCAGAACATCGATGTTCTTTTTGATTGCCCCCTGCTGCAGCAGATTGGCGAATACCAGCGCGCGTTCGGAACGCTCACCCACCACGATGCGCGACGGGTAAAGGTTGTCGTAAAGAGCACGGCCCTCACGCAGAAACTCTGGCGAAAATATAATGTTCCGGCAATTGAATTCGCGCTTGATTCTTTCAGTGTATCCAACCGGAATGGTGGATTTAATCACCATCACGGCCTTTGGATTGATGACCATCACATCTCGGATGACCATCTCGATCGATTTGGTGTTGAAGTAATTGGTCTCCGGGTCATAATCGGTCGGCGTGGCGATGATTACGTAATCTGCGCCGGTATAAGCCTGATGCCTGTCGGTGGTTGCCACCAAATTGAGCGGCTTGGTCCTGAGATATTCCTCAATCTCTGCATCAACGATGGGCGACTGCTTGCGATTGAGCATCTCCACCTTTTCGGCGATGATGTCGAGCGCAACCACCTCATTGTTTTGTGCAAGCAACACGGCATTGGAAAGTCCGACGTAGCCCGTCCCGGCGATTGCGATTTTCATGCCTTACCCTGCAGATAATTTTTGTATGACGCCGATATTCCATCGCGTAATTTTGTCGTAGCCTGCCAACCCATCTTTTTCAGTTTGCCTACATCCATCAGCTTACGCATGGTCCCATCCAGCTTGGTGGAATCGAATACCAGGTTGCCGGTAAAGCCAACTGTGGCTTTCACCATTTCAGCCAGTTCCCGTATGGTCAGGTCCTCGCCGCAGCCCACGTTGACCAGCGGCGGATGCGCATCGTTGAACATACCTTCCAACCTGTCTTCCGACTGCTCCAGCAGGAAGATGCAGGCATCAGCCATATCATCGCTGTAAAGAAATTCGCGCATTGGCGTGCCAGTGCCCCACACCACCACCTCGGCGGCGTTGTTCAGCTTGGCTTCGTGCATCTTGCGGATCAAGGCGGGCAGCACATGGGAATTATTAAGATCGTAATTGTCGTTCGGCCCATACAGATTGGTGGGCATGACCGCCATATACCTGGTGCCGTATTGCCGGTTATAGGCATGGCACATCTCGATGCCAGCGATCTTGGCGATGGCGTAAGGTCGGTTGGTTGGCTCAAGCGGCCCGGTGAGAAGATATTCTTCTTTAATCGGCTGGGGGCTGTCCTTGGGGTAGATGCAGGAAGACCCCAGAAATAGCAGGCGCTGAACATTGCTAGCCCAGGATTCATGGATGACATTAGTCTGCATGGCGAGGTTCTGCTGAATGAACTCCGCCGGATAGGTGTTGTTGGCATGGATGCCGCCCACTTTTGCGGCCGCCAGCAGGACGTATTCAGGCCTTTCTTCTGCGAAGAAGCTGCGCACCGCCGCCTGGTCGGTGAGATCCAGTTCTGCGTGGGTACGCATCACAAGGTTGCGATAGCCTTTCGCTGACAACTGCCGCATCAGCGCCGAGCCCACCAATCCACGGTGCCCCGCGACAAAGATTTTGCTGTCTAGTTTCATCATCGCTTATTCGTGATGGTCGAATGCCTTGTAGCCGTGCTTCTTGACCAACTCATCGCGCTCGGCACTCTTCAAATCTTCGCGCACCATCTCAGAAACCAGTTCATCGAAGCTGACCTTGGGCACCCAGCCCAGCTTTTCCCGGGCCTTGGTCGGATCGCCCAGCAGCGTCTCGACTTCCGTGGGACGGAAGTAACGCGGGTCAACCGCAACAACGCACTTACCTGAAGCGTCATACCCCTTTTCGTCCACGCCCTGTCCTTCCCAGCGGATCTTGATGCCCAGTTCCCGCGCGGCCGCATTGACGAAGTCGCGCACGCTGAACTGCACTCCCGTTGCAATCACGAAGTCTTCTGCCTGGCTTTGCTGCAGCATCAGCCATTGCATCTCGACATAATCCTTGGCATGCCCCCAATCGCGCTTGGCGTCGAGGTTGCCCAAATAGAGACAGTCCTGCAACCCAAGCTTGATCCGTGCCAGGGCGCGCGTGATTTTGCGTGTGACGAAAGTCTCACCGCGCATCGGCGATTCATGGTTGAACAGGATGCCGTTGCAGGCATACATGCCATACGCCTCGCGGTAATTCACCGTAATCCAGTAGGCATACAGCTTGGCCACAGCATAGGGCGAACGCGGGTAGAACGGGGTGGTTTCCTTCTGCGGGATTTCCTGCACCAGCCCATACAGCTCTGAGGTGGAAGCCTGGTAAAAACGGGTCTTTTTTGCCAGCCCGAGAATGCGTATGGCTTCCAGCACGCGCAGGGCTCCCAACGCGTCGGAGTTGGCGGTGTATTCCGGCTCCTCGAACGAGACCGCCACGTGGCTCTGCGCGGCAAGGTTGTATATTTCATCAGGCTGAACTTGCTGGATGATGCGGATCAGGCTGCTTGAATCCGTCATGTCGCCATAGTGCAATATGAAATTGCGGTTGCTGACATGCGGGTCCTGGTACAGATGGTCGATTCTGTCGGTATTGAACAAAGATGCACGCCGTTTGATGCCATGCACCACATAACCTTTCTTCAGCAGGAATTCGGCCAGGTAGGCACCGTCCTGCCCGGTCACACCCGTAATCAACGCAACTTTTTCCGATTTTCCCATTTCAGCATTTCCTTATTGACCGGCTATCTGCCGTAGTGATCTTCATAACGCTGTATATCGTCTTCGCCCAGGTAACTGCCCACCTGGATTTCCACGATATGCAAAGGTTCGCTCCCGCGATTTTCCAGGCGGTGCTTCGCACCGATCGGGATGTATGTGCTCTGGTTTTTGAGCACGGTGATGACTTCGTCACCGTTGGTGACGGTTGCCGTTCCGGAAACCACGACCCAATGTTCAGAGCGTTGCTTATGGCTTTGCAGGCTGAGCCTTGCGCCCGGTGCAACTTCGATGCGCTTGATCTTGAAACCCTCCGGGTCTTCTTCCAGCACTGTAAAGTTGCCCCAGGGGCGGTTAACCTTCGGATGGTAAACATGCTCGGTCGCGCCACGGTGCTGAAGGGTGTCCACCACTTCGCGCACGCGCTGGGTCTGGTCGTTTTTCGAGATGAGCACCGCATCGGCGGTCTCGATCACGCACACATCTTCCACACCGATCGCGGCGACCAGCCTTTTTTCGGCGCGGATCAGGCTGTTTTTGCAATCCAGCGCAATGACATTGCCTTGCACGGCATTGCCATCTTTATCCTTCCCGGAAATTTCATGTACCGCCTGCCAGCTTCCGACATCGTTCCAGCCGATGTCGCATGGGATGAGCGAAACCCGGCTCGATTTTTCCAGCACGCCGTAATCAATGGAAATTGAAGGCATCGCGGCAAAACATTTTTCCACCGCCTGCTGAAAACCGCCGTTGGCAGCGCTTTCGGCAAGAATATCCTGAGTTACGCGATACACCTCCGGCAGATATTTCTGTATTTCCTCCAAAATCACCGAGGCCCTCCACACAAACATGCCGGAGTTCCAGTAATAGTTGCCCGCCTTCAGGAAGCGCTCGGCTGTGGCAAGATCAGGCTTCTCGGTAAATTGCTCCACGTCATACACATCCGGTGTTGCTCCCGGATTTGCCTTGATGTATCCGAAGCCCGTGTCCGGGCGCGTGGGCTGAATTCCGAAGGTCAGCAGCCTGCCGCCTTCTGCCGCCTTGATCGCATCATTCAGGTGCGCGCGAAACAGCACCTCATCCTTGATGATGTGATCCGCCGGCAACACCACCATGATGGGGTCTTCGCCACTGGCCGTTAAATACGCAGCCGCCAGCGCGATGGCCGGCGCAGTGTTGCGTCCCACCGGCTCATATAGCGATTTGTAGGGCAGCAAGGCATGGTAGGCCTCGCCTTTGGCGTGCGCCTCCTGGGTGATGATCAGAACATCTTTGGCACCGATCACCGGCGCCAGGCGGTTGATGGTGGTCTGCAGCAGCGATGCCACCCCGTCCAGGGTCAGGAATTGCTTGGGCAAGTGCTGGCGCGACAACGGCCACAGGCGGCTGCCGCTGCCTCCAGCCAGGATGACGGCATGAACAGCGCTATTGCTCATGATCATCCTTGTACAGACCTTTTTGTTCGGCTTCGCGCTTTAATTCCTCGATTTCGTCGCGCAGCCGCTCATATTCCACCACCTTGCGCCGCAGGAAATGCACTGTCATGCGCGCCTTTTCTTCTATCCCGCGCGGCGTCAGCACATAGGCATAAGCCAGCTTGTTATCGCTGTTGCGGAAATTGCTGACCTTGAGGCACCCCTTTTCCACCAGCGCATTCAGGCAAAAATTCACCTTGCCCAGGCTGATGCCCAGGCGCTTGGCTAGGTCCCGCTGGGAAAGACTGGGATTGTCCTCCAGCGTCTTGAGCAAACCGTAATGTGTAGAATCGTCGGCCATAGGGGGTGCGTTCATATTGTGAACGGCCGGTATTAAATCAATTAGATGGCGCTGTGTCAATTGAATTTTTCCCCTGCTGCAGCACTATTTCATGCAGCAATCTGCACAATGAGCCATCCGTAATTACCGCTGCTTTTGAAACGCGCTCCAGCGACGATCCAGCACCAGCAGCAATGTTGCATAAATACAACCCCAGACCAGCAAGAGCGCCCATGGGGTGGGACTGGATTGTTTTTCCGCCCAGACCGCCGAGATGCCTGCGGCCAGCATCAGTGCATACTCTGCGAGCGCAACATTGCGATGCCCCCATCCCATCTGCACCAAGCGCTGATAGTAATGCTCACGGTGCGCCTCGGTGATCTTGGCGCCACGCAAGCTGCGCTTGATCAGTGTCACGGTGGCGTCGACGATGAAAGGCGAGAACACCAGTACAGGGAACCATGCCGGCCAAGTGTCGTGTTGCCAACCCCACACTCCCAGGGCCGCGACGAGAAAGCCCAGCGGAATCGAGCCCGCATCGCCCATGAATACCCTGGCCGGGTGGAAGTTGTGGAACAGAAAGCCCAGCGCAGCCGCGCTGACGGCAAAATTGACCATCGCCTGGTTTTCGTCGCCGTGCATCAGCGAGGCCGCCCCGTACACGGTGAAGCCGATGAACGCCATGCCGCCCGCCAGCCCATCCGAGCCGTCCATGAAATTGAACAGGTTGGTCATCCACACCACCGCCAGCAACAGGGCAACGGCCGCCACCGGATATTGTGCAAGCAGGCCCGAGCCCCAAACCAGGATAAGCGCCGCTGCCAGATGCACCGTGAGCCGCTTTTTCACCGAAAGTCCGTGCATATCGTCAACCAGAGAGACGGCAAACAGCAGGATTGCCGGCAACACCAGCCACCATTCCAGCATTTTGAGCATCAGCGCCCAGCCGGACAATATTCCGGCCATCATCCCTACCCCGCCGATGCGCGGAACCGCCACCTCATGCAGCGAGCGTTCGTTGGGCACGTCCTGGATTGCCTTGCCTGCCTTGCTGAGCAGCAAAATGAGGGTCAGCAGCCCGGAAACCAAAGCCGCGACGAGAGGTACGTAGTGTGTCATGTGTGAGAAGTCCGATACCACTCCGCCGTTGCCTGCAAGCCTTGCAGCAACGTGGAGTGCGGTGTCCAGTTAAGTTCGCGCCGGATTTTACCACTATCCACCTGTAATGAACCAAGCAGACGGTCAGCTTGCGCGCGCTTCCCAGCCAGTCGCGCCACCACGCCCAGCAGGGATACGGGGCAGGGGAAAAGGCGTGCCGGCAGGCCTGCCGCCGAGGCCAAGGCGCGCAACAGCTCGGGCGTGGAAATGTCCTCGCCGTCGCTGACCAGGTAGGTCTGTCCGGCGGCGGCCGGATGGGTCGCACAGGCAATCAGCGCATCCGCCAGGTTGCCCACATATACCAGGCTGCGCAGGTTGTGTATCGAAGCCAGCGGCAGCGGAATACCCATGCCAAGCACGCGCAGCATCTGGATGAAATTGCCCTTCACTTCGGGGCCATAGACCAGCGGCGGGCGCACGATCACCACTTCCAGGCCGGTTTCCCGCGCCACCCGGTGCAAGGCCTGCTCAGCCTCATGTTTGGAAATGCCGTACGGATCTTGCGGGGAAGGCTGGTCCAACTCGGTATAGCTCCTCCCGCCTTCCGTGGCTTCACCGTTGACCTTGACCGAGCTGACGTATACCAGGCGCTTTACACCCGCGGCCGCGGCCGAACGTGCCAAATGCTCGGTGCCGCCCACGTTTACCCGGCGAAACTCTGAAAGCGGATCAGCTGAGCGTTCCTGCATCACGTGCACCCGGGCAGCGAGATGAATTACGACATCCACCGCAGATAGCGCCTGCGTCCAGTCGGTTTGAGAATCAATGCCCTGCACAAAAAATGTGTCGCCGGGAGGCTCCGCCCCCGGTTCTGCCGATTCTGGTTTGCGCATCACCTTACGAAGTCCATAGCCGCGCAGTATCAGCAAATCACACAACGTCTTTCCGACGAAGCCATTCGCTCCGGTAACCAGCATTGTTTTATATGAAGTCTTCAGCGTATTCTGCAATGGCCGGTCCTTCCTGAAATTTCATCCGCCAAGACTCATATCAATTCTTCAATAATTTTTACTTGGTTTCGCACGAGACTGGAATCGCCCCGGGCTTCAACATTCAAGCGCAGCAACGGCTCTGTATTCGACATCCGCAGGTTGAATCTCCAGTCTGTAAACTCCATGCTGACGCCATCTGTCTCGTCCCGTTTGAGGCAGGACTGCATAAAATGATCCAGCACCTTCCTGATGCTGGCTTTGGCATCGGCCACTCTATAGTTGATTTCCCCGCTGCACGGGAAAGCCCGCATCCGCTCCATCACCAGCGCGGAGAGTGGTTTGCCCGCGACCGAAACCAATTCCGCCACCAGGAGCCAGGGAATCATGCCGCTGTCGCAGTAGGCAAACTCGCGAAAATAGTGGTGCGCGCTCATCTCGCCGCCATAAATAGCGTTTTCCTGGCGCATGCGCTCCTTGATGAAGGCATGGCCGGTCTTGCTTTGTATCGGCAGACCGCCCGCTCCTTCAACCACAGCAATGGTGTTCCAGGTCAGCCGCGGATCGTGGATGATCTTTTCGCCAGGATGTTTTTTCAGGAACGCTTCCGCCAGCAGTCCGACGATGTAATATCCCTCGATAAACTCACCGCGCTCGTCAAACAGGAAGCAGCGGTCGAAATCGCCATCCCAGGCGATGCCCATGTCGGCATGGTGCTGCCTGACTGCCTCTGCCGTCGCGGCGCGGTTTTCAGGCAACAGCGGGTTGGGAATGCCGTTTGGAAAATCGCCGTCCGGATTGTGGTGCAGCTTGATGAACTCAACCGGGATTTTTGCCTCGGCAAATTTCTGCTCGATGGCGTCAATTACATGACCTGCGGCGCCATTCCCGGCATTTACCACCAGCTTGAGCGGTTTCAGCCGTTTCATATCTATGTAACCCAGCAGGTGTTCCACATACGGCTGTAGTATGGATAGACGGGTAAGTGAACCCTGGTATTGCGCAGCCGGGAATTCGTTCGCTTCGGCCAATTGCTGGATGGCGCGCAATCCCGAATCACCGCTGATAGGCAACGCCCCCCGTCCCACAAACTTCATGCCGTTGTAATCCATCGGATTATGGCTGGCCGTAACCTCTATCCCGCCATCCACATCGAGATGAAATGACGCGAAATACACCTCTTCCGTGCCTGTCATGCCGATGTCGACGACATCGGCTCCGGCATCCATCAGCCCCCTGGAAAGGGCCTGTTTGAGCGACTCGCTGGTTTTGCGCACATCGCCCCCGACCACGACGCGCTTGGCGCCCAGATGCTGCGCATATGCTCGCCCGATGCGGTAAGCGACATCTTCGTCAAGCTCGACCCCCAACTTTCCGCGCACGTCATAGGCCTTGAAACAGGTCAACTTTGCCAATGAATTCACAATTTTTTGCATGTTGCGACTATCCTGGTTAATCACGAAATTTTGTGTGTAAAATCCCATCCTCTCCAGCATTCAGAATCGATCATGAAGCCAGGAGATTTTTATAGTATTTTGCGGTTTCAGACAAAACGCGCTCGCGAGAAAACTCATGCTGCGCCCTGACCATCGCACTCTTTCCCATGCTCTTCCGCAGCGCCGGATCCCGGGCCAGACGTAGCATTTTCTCCGAGAGATCGAGATCGTTTCCTGCCTCAAACAGCAACCCGGTTTGATTCTCCACGATGGCATCTGTAATGCCATAGATTCGAGAGCCGATCGCGGGAACCTCCACCGCTGCCGCCTCCACAATCACCATTCCAAAACCCTCACGGTGGCTCGGCAGACAAAGCACGTCGGCGGCAGAGAGATACTGCTCCGGTTTATCAGTATACCCCCTGAAATGAACTCGATCACCCGACTCCCCGCAGATTTTATCCACCTTCTTCTGAATACCTTCCTCGTCGGGACCGACAAATGCAAGATGCACATTAGGCTGCTCTGCGCCGACTCTCAAAAATGCGGCTGCCAGGTCAAGCAGACCTTTATCGATTGAGAGCCTGCCGAGATAGAGAAAAAGCACTTCGCCCTCTTTGATCCCGAACTCGCTCCTGATATTTGACCGTGATTCCGGATCAGGTTTGAAGCGCTGAATATCCACGCCACAAATGGAACCGTTTGCCAATACAGTCGATTTGCCGGCAGGAACGACCCCTTGTTCTAACAGAAATTGCTGCTCAGATCTGCTTACGACCAATAGATGGGTTGCGAGTCGCGCCACCAATTTATCCAGCGCCTTTAGAATAACTCGCCAGAAACCCCTCCGGGCAACCCATATCTCCCCTTGAAAAGTGTGCAGCCTGATTGGCACATTGGCCAATGCGCCGGCCACCATTGCCAATAGCCCTGTCTTTGGAGATATCGAGTGAACAAGATCGAAGCGCTCCCGCCAGAAAAAGCGTATGAGGTGGGCAAGCGCCCGCAAATCGCTTTTCGGCGAGATTTTTCGCTCAACCTCCAAATGAAGGAGTCTAATCGGAAGTTTCGGCATCTCCGACACTGACAAGTCACTGGTATTAACAAGCAGCGTGACATCATAATGTCTTGACAGCCGCTCAAGATGATCCAGCAAAAAAAACTTCACTATCAGCATGCTGGATACAACAAGACAAATTTTCTTTCTCTCTTGCATGATTAGCAATTGTTCACTTCGAGCCCATCAACTGACTTTATTCGCCTGAAGTTGGGCGATTACATATTTTGTCTTTTCCCATTTCTGCAGCAGGTCAGGCGACACAGCGTGGGCACGACCTCCCCTGATTGCGGTGAAAGACATAAAAATATCTTTTAGGCATTTCCCCAAATATGCGAGCGCTGCCATCACAAGGTTTGCCCACTCCCTCCTTGCGCCAAAAAGCCGCACCTGACTCTGCAAAAGACTGGCTCGCGCTGTCATGTTGATTTTCAAGGAAAGCTTAACGCGGAGCCGGTAGGCAAACAGGATTTCCGGCAAACAGGCAAAACGGCTCGCCGGATAGCTGCGGAGCAGCAACTCCTGATCTTCCGCGTTCCTGACCCCTGGCGTGCGATAGCGATACTTTTTGAACCACTCCAGCCTTCCCATCCAGGTGGGATGCGGCAGATAGAAGCCGCGCCACGGATGGCTGCATATTTCCTCATGCGTTTCCCTGAATGGGAACAGCCCAACCACCTGCCCGGGAGTCACAAAGGTCAACGCCCTTGTCGCAAGCAGGTCGACATCCCCATGCGCCTCGAGATATTCAACCTGCCTTAGCAAACGATCCGGAAAACAGATGTCGTCGTTATCCATCCGCGCAAAGTATTTCCCTGCGCTTTTATCGATCGCCTCATTCAAGCGCGCGGGCAGACCTTTGTTGGCCCCGTCTGCAATAATCTTGATGCGCGGATCCTTGAAGCTCCTTGCAACAGCGACGGTCTGGTCGCTGGATCCATCGTCAATGAACAGCAGTTCCCAATTCTGGTAAGTCTGGAGCATGATGGATGCGATGGCGTCTCCCACTGTCTTTTCCGCGTTAAATGACGGAAGCGCAATGCTTACGAGTGGAGTATCGCTCATGGACTAGATGAATTCTCGTTGTGTGGTTAAGTTACGCATCACGCCACCTTGCTTATCGGTTCTTTACAGCCTCACCCAGGATTCTGGAATGAGGTCATCCACTGCCCGGCCATTGGCAAACCAGCTTTGCGGTGCAATCACAATTTTCTGCGGGCTTGAATTAAGCCATGCCCCCCACCAGCTGAATGAACTGTTTGCAATGATATGATGCCGGCACAGGCTCATTAACTGCATGTCGACGAAACTTTGCGCGCCCTGATTATGATCGATAAACCGGCAGGGGAATGTCATATCCAGATTCTTTTGAGCCCAGGATATATCATCGGAGAAAATGAAGAATTCTGGCGATTCGACCCGCTCGGCCACGTAGTTGATTGCGGCACGATAGTAGTCCAGGGAACATAACCCGTGCGTGACCAACGCCCTGGGGTTCCTGGCATAGTCACCGCGCCGGACGTGCAGGCTGACTGCACTGGTGCGGCCAATCTCGTCTGCCAGCTCAGCATTGCGCGCATCCAGCCGCTGGCGGAAGGTAAACTCAGACCGTATTGTAGCTTCACATTCCTTAAAGTATTTTTCTGATTGCCAATATCCAACCAGATAGCAATTGTCCGGAGCACTGCGCAACCCTGGCCAATAGTTGAAATGCGGCTCTACCACCCATGCGGAACGGCGCAGCGCAGCGAAGGCAGGCTTCGCCAAAATGCGCCTGACGACCGGCACGGATTGCCAGCCCAATAGTGCGCGCGTCTCCGCTGCCGAAGCCAGTTCCGCCTGGCAATCGAACACACGCTTCAGCTCGAACCCCTGATGCAAATGATATTTTGCGAAACCGGAAATATCCAGGCGCAGCACTGTCTGCCTGCGCAATGCCAGCGCGCGCCCAGCCGCATACTGGAACATCTGGTTGCCCAGCCCGCCGATTAGGGATGTATAGATAGTCATGCTGTAATTAGTGCGGCAGCGGCTTTATCAAAGCTTTTCGAATTGGAACATTCCGCAGCCATACTCCAATCGACCTGCCCTTTCAATGCCCTGATCTTCATGGTATTGGCCGTCATCATCCACGTAGGAAAACTCTGCCAGCCTCAGCTGCGGAAACATCTTCAGCACCGCATCCGGACTATGCACCCTGTGCGCATTGAAGCAAATCCTCTCTCGCCCTATGGGCAGCGATAAGTATAACTTTCCGCCCGGGCACACGATGCGCTGCAATTCTGCCGCCGCCTTCCAGCTTCCCTCCGGATCAATCGGGTCGCCATAGCGCCCCAAACCGATGTGTTCTATCACGTGCAGGCAGGAAAGCGACCTGACGGAGCCATCCTCAAAAGGGAGATGGAGGATATTGCCGGAAAGCGAAGTCAACCCAGGCAAAGCCGCCTTGAGCGGCCTGTAATCGACAAATATCGTTTCGACTGTCGCACTCAGCACGCTCATCGTCATTACGCTGGAACCGACATCCACGTGCTTGCCCGGTTTCACCTGGGCCAGCCTCCTGGCCAGCCAGGCCCCCTGGTAGAAATAATGCGCATCGAACGGCGTGTGCGTGCTCCAGTCCACCAGACAGGGCTGCGAATCGATCAATCTGAGCCTTTGTCCCCGCGCGCTTCGCGCATATTTGATCCAATGACCAATGTAGCGCGGCAAGTAGAAAATGCCGATCAAAGGCCGGGGTCGAAGAAAGGCCATGAGCCAGTGCTTCAAGAACAATGATAATTGTTTCATGTTACTTCGCATCCGCAGTCGTTCAATTTGGCCTGTTGCTAAAACTATTTTGGAAGCCCATTTTTTATCGAAAATATGAAACAGGCGTATTTGCGCCAGGTCCCGATGCTGCATGCCCTAACCCGCATGGCCTCTGCAACTTTGTCGATTGGATATTTTGTCACCCACCACAATTAGGGCCAGAATATCCCAACCTCTCCAGGTGATTTATGATCTAGACCTAATAGCAGACCTTAATCCACCGGCAATCATTTTGAAACCCGCTTGCATCTGCGCTGCAGGCGACATAGAACCTTGATGTATGCAATATTGCTCAACGAGCTGCCGCGCACTTTCCGGAACTGACACAACAACATCATCAACAATAACGATATACCGCCCAGGATTTGAATTGATGGTTGCCAGCAATTCAGTAATATTTGGCCATTGTTTTGCGCTGTGAGGCGGGGGCGGTGGCGCAGTAAAGAGCCGCGCATCATCTATTAAAATGCAGTGTGGGAGTTCGGAGCGGTTGATAATTTCCAATTCCCCCAAAATAGGGCACTCATCTCCACTTCCGTAAGTTGCACCTCCGCTCCAGTGCGCATCCAGCCAAAATATTGCGGGCGCCCGCAGCCCGGGTACTATTTCCTCAAGCTTTGCCAGCGTATGACCATATATAAAATCAATATTCTTAACATGAGATAACCGTTTTGACGTGGCAGCGTAAATTTCCTGTGAATTCTCGATGGTCACCACTTTGCCAAATTGTTGACTGGCCCAAAGTGCTGTGTGCCCCATAAAAGTTCCAGTTTCCACGAAGCAGTCAGCCTTGAAGAAATTTTTCAACTCGACCACAAGTTCTTCCGGCGGCCCCAATCTGTTAATTCCCAAAATAGCACTCCTATTTCAATGTTTCTTAGCAGTTACCCAGACCATTACTGGACAGGTGCCGTAACCTTGAGCCATCGCGGCAATCTCTCCATTTCACGAAGAATATTGTTGACATCTTCCCCACCAAAATTGAGGTTCTGAAATCGATCGGAAGGTTGTCCGCAATAGAATCACTTGTGATACAAAAGGCTTCGCGCCCTATCTCTTATCTTCGTCAGCAAGCCATATAGCCGCAGTCGCATTAACACCTTTCGCAGCAAAGCACGCATGGTGAAATACCCCCGTACTTTATATTCTGCAAATCGGTTTGAAAAGAATCCATTTTTCCTGAGTGCCGAAATTATCTCCTTCGCAGCCTTGTCCGGGTTTAGGGCGCTTATCCCGCCCCCCCTTATCTTTGTCACCCGGATTGGCACATGGATGACGGTCTCCTTCCGCACTCCACGGAGAAACCATTCGTAATCCATTGCAATCTTGTATCCCGTGTCAAAATTGCCGTATTTCTCAAAATATCTTCGGTTCGTAAAAAGACAGGGCTGAGGGATGATGTGCCCATATATGAGTTTTTCTGGATAAAAGACTATTCCCCCTTGGTACACAATTTCTCCCGAATTTCTGTTTAGGCAATCAAAATCGCCATAAATCATGGTCGGTGATTGGTTTTCTACGATTTTCTCTGCGATATTCTCGAGGACATTCTCATCTGCCAGCATATCATCCGAATTCAGGAACAGGACATATTCGCCGGTTGCGCGCGACAGCCCCTTGTTAAAGGCGTCTGCGATTCCTTCATCTTTTTCGCTCACCCATTCAGCAATTCTGGATTCGTATGCTTTTATGACTTCAACCGTTCCGTCAGTTGATCCTCCATCGACAACAATGTATTCCATATTGTCGTAGGTCTGCCCCAGAACGCTCTCGATGGCATCTTTTACAAACTCACGGCTATTATAAGTAATCGTGACGATACTGATTCGCGGCTTCAATATTGCCATATCATCTACCACCATCCGCCATATTCCCCACACTGCATTTCAGGAGCATCCAAGGTGCGTCTATGTTCCTAGAGCATACGCAGCACATCACGAACTTCTTGAGTGCTGTATCGCATTGAAAGAACCGGGCATACAAACCGAAACCCTAGCATCCCCAGCACGTACAAAAGCGACGCAGCGAGCTTATTAGGGGCCTTGGTTATTATCAGATCCAGCCCCTGATTGCGGCGAGTATAAATATATGGGAGATCGATCAATCGTCGTATGACTGCCGCCCTAATGCGATTGCGCCTAAGCACTTGGAACAACTCGACCCCTCTCGCATTGTGATACCTCTTGTAAACCCCCCCGAGTTCTTTTGCTCTCGTCTCGCCGCCAAAACTGCTCTTGTGCGCAGCATGAATTCGATAGACAGACAGGTGCCTCTCGACAGCGATGAATTCGGCCTTTGCCATTTTCGCCCTGATGAACCAGTCCCAGTCCAGCGCATAGTTCAGACTCTCATCCAGCTTCCCGGCCGCCTCCCAGACCGCCCTGGTCCAAAAAGAACTAGGCTGAATAACGTAGCTGCACCAGGCTATATCATGGCGGCGGCAATCCGACACGATATCGCTGCCTATCGCCGCACCCGTCCCTTCCCTGATATGCACGCAGTTGCCGATCAACATCTCAGGACGGGAAATATCCAATCTTGTCGAGATGTACTTAAGCGTGCCAGGCAGATACATGTCGTCGGAATTGAGCCAGCAGAGTATGTCGCCCGTTGCCCTGGCAAACCCCTTGTTGAGGGCGGAGGCCTGCCCGCTGTCTTTTTCACTGACCCAATACGTTATTTTATCGTCATATTTCTTGAGCACCTCCACGGTTTCATCCGTGCTGCCCCCGTCGATAACGATGTACTCAAGATTCGGATAGCCCTGCCCAATGACGGACAATATAGTGTCTTCTATAAACCTGCCCTGGTTATAGGAAGGCGTAACCACCGAGATTTTCGGGAGGCGCACATCAGGCATGAATTGCTCCTGCCGGTCTGCGGATTTGCGCTTCTGCCACCATAGCCCTGATCACCCTCATTCAAACCTTGCTTGCCTGGCCTTGGCCGGCCTGAAAAAAGTCGCATTGAGCTGCAGCAGACGGCCGCTTGCCGGATCGACAAACTCCGGTGTCACGCTCCACAGCTCGAACCCCATGGTTTCCAGCCTGGCCTTCATCTCTTCATACAGCTTCTGCTCATTATAGAGAGGCACCAATGAAAGCTCCAATTGCACCCCGATGGCTTTCGCCATGATGACGGGAGCGCCCCCCAGCACGCGGTCTTCATACCCTTGCGTATCGATCTTGAGAAACAGGGCGTCACCCGGATGTATATAATTCATCGCCAGCGTATCCAGCCGCCGCAAGGGCACCTTTTCGCTGCTCACATATGCCGAGTCCGGCGCTGCACTTTTATGTGTATCGAGCATATTCAACACGGAACTGCTGACCGAATTTCCCGCCAAATGGATTTCGATTTCCCCGTCTTCTTCGCCCACCGCGGCTTGTGGAGCGACTTCCCACAGGGGATCGTTGTTTCGGGCTGCCAATAACTGCTGGTGTGCCGAAGTCAGCGCCTCGAACGACACGATGCGCCCTTTGTATCCCGCCTTTCTGATCTGGCCGCCGAATTGCCCTGTATTGGCGCCTATATCGAAAACCAGATTCACTCCATGCGCAGCCAGCATCTTTATGAGCCTGAGTTCATCGGGTGTTACGGGTTGATAACGATGAATATCAAAACCCAATGCCCGGGTGAAACGCCTGATCGTATTTTTTATGCTCATATGCTGACCCAGTCCCCCAAAAATGCCCTCACCCGCGGAAACATTCATCCCGGGAAACAAGCGCTGTTATCGCGCTTCCTGAAAATTATAAGTTGATGGTCTGTAAATATTCCCGGCCCGCCAAATGGCACGGTCGCTGCCACCGCCTCCATGTTTCCTTTCCTGTCTCGCCGCAATTTTAAATAGGCAAAATAGAGCGCCGGGAAAAAAGCATAGGCGAACTGGCGAGCAAATCCGGATAATACGGCAAGGAGTCGCAGGTTCACATATTTGAAGCGGATCTGTTCCGGCGCTTCCAGACCATAGCGCTGCGCAAACCGGTAGAAATATCTGTAACTTGGGAATGCCAGATGCTCAGGATAACTGCTGTACCAAAACCTGGACTTGAACACCCGTCTCCAATAGAAGCTTTCCGGGTCACCGGTCGAGATTATCAACAGCCCACCCTTGTTGGCATGCGCCAGCGCCCCTCTCAGGAATGCCTCCACATCCAGCACGTGCTCGATCACATCGATTGCGACGACCACATCAAAAAGCGGCTTGGCGTCCACATCATCCAGTGTCTTGCCAAGAATATTGATGTTTTTTGACGCGGCGCTTTCTGCGGCCAATTTCGAGGGCTCCACCCCGGACTTGGTGAATTTGTTCGGCAATCCGGCAAGAAACCCGCCTGCATGGCAGCCAATATCCAGTATCGCCCCGCCACTGTGATGCTGCAGGAAAGCGTATATCTCCGTGTAATCATTGCGCCTTGATTCGCCGCCCTCCCACACCGCGCCGGGCGCTGCCTGGTACAACGCCAGATACTGATCGGCCGTAAGAGTGGGGTAACGGAACATGGAGCCGCACTCCTTGCAGCGCCATAGCTCGCCCCCCTTGATTGGCGGAGCGACCTGCTGCCCGGCAAACTCCCCACAGTCAGGAATCTTCCCCAGGGATAATGCTTCGCCATTTCCGCAAATACTGCATTTCATTGATTTTGCGCCCGACTCTTTCATGCAAGCATGCGCTTGAGTTTACTGACCACCCTGCGGAACATTCCCACCTGGATCTTTTTGTAACGGTAGTCCCAGTATTCGCGGTTGGCCCGGACTAACCTGTCATCGATTACCAGGTGTTCCGGGAAATTAAACGCGGTCTTGCCGCTCAACGCCACTTCGAAGTAGTCCGTAACGTCGCAATGCACTCCCGTCCCGTCCATGCCGATGTTTTGCACAAGCGACTGTGTCGGATAAAGCGTGTATTGATCCTTTATGAACTGGGTGTACATGGCCATGACATCCCCTGCCTCCAGCTTTCCGGATGCCACCCCTTTCAGCATGAGCAGCATATCCTTGCCCCCGCTTTGGACAAAGGCTTGGGATAGTTTTCTATCCGCAGCAAATATTTCGTATTCTTCCTGAGTGATCGGCCGGTAAATGCTGTCAAGTCTGTCGCGCCAGAGTCCACAACCCCAGCCGCTGAATCTACGAATGAAGAACACATCGTAGGGGTAATCAGCTGGTATGTTTATCGGGGGGCAATAGGCCGAGATGCTGAATACTTTTTCATCATCCTTGTACCTCTCCAGGGCCTGGTTCATAAACTTCAGGTACCCGGGCGCGGTGACGATATCGTCCTCCATGCGGATAATCTTCCCGTACCGGTCCAATATCTCATAATTCGCGCTCTTGGCATTTTCGTGCGCGCCCATGTTCTGCTTGCGCGCAATCACATGGAATGCCCCAAACCCGCCTACCGTACCCAGATAGCGCCTGACTGCATCCACCTTCTCTTCGTCACCCGGCCTCGGCCCATCCAGGTATACAAATACCGAAGTTTCTCCGGCCAGTTCATTCTTGAGGAGAGCCTCTATGGTTCGCTGCAAGTGATCCAGGCGCGAATAAGTGGTGATCATTACCGGTGCAAGCATATTCAACCTGTCTTACGCATCATATGACGTTTCCAAGCAATCATCTGGAAGGGGCTGCAAGCCATTTGTGCCAAAGCATTTCCCTGACCCAGGAAGAGCTTACTGCGGCAGTCATGCACAGCCCGATGCACAAAATGACGAGGTAGGCCGCCGCCAGCAACTGCGCTTCGGGCCACGTGATCGATCGCAGCGCAACGTAGGCCATAACCACGGGTAACACGACAATCAGGCAAACGTCACGAAACAGCCATTGCGCATGCAATCCCTTGACGAATCGCCGGTGCACCACGGGCAGCCAAACCATAAAAGGCACTAGGTTTGCAGTCACCCAGGCGTATCCGGCCCCCTCCATTCCATATTTTCCTGCCGCCCAAATCAGAAGCGGTACGAATAGCACCACAAATATTGCATTGCCGATCATATGCAAGTTCAAATCGCCCTTGGCAAATTGCAGATAGTAGGGGAATGCCGCCAGCGACATGATGCCGTTGCCCACTGCATACAGAGCAAGAACCGGTGCCGCTTTGCGGGCGATTTCTGCGTTCCCGGTCCACGCCCACAGCACCTGTTCGGCAAACAAGGCCAACACCAGCGCGGCCGGAATGACAATAACGGCGACCATTTGTGTAGCATTGCGATATAGCCGAATCAAACCTGCTTCATCTCCCTCCGCATTCAGCCTGGCCATACGTGGCAGCAATGCGCCGCTTATTGGGCTGCCGATCAGCGTTATGCCGCTGGCGACCAGCACCGCCAAGGTAAAAGCGGCGTAATCCGACAGTGGCAGTAGGCTGGAAAGTATAAGTTTGTCCGTTTGCGTGATCAGCACCCAGACCACGCTGACAAAAGCAATGGAGAAGGAGAATTTGAGCACGCTGCGCAACGACTGCCATTCCCATGAAACCGGCGTGCCCGCATCGACTACAGGCATCAGGCGATAGGCTTGCGTAACGAAAACCAGGGTCTCTACCAGAGCCACCACCAACTGGTAGCCGAAAAATTTTTCCGGGGTGGCCCCCACATAAATCAGGAACGGAATGATCAACGCAAATCTTACCGTGGCAATTATTACGCTAATGCCATTCAACCATACTATTTGCTCAAACCCGCCAATAGTGCTGCGATAAAGGCCGCACACCCAGCGCAACGCGATGATGAGGGCCATTAGAATGATGCTTTGCTGCACTTCGGACAGCGGCAATTCCCTTACCTTGAGCCAGCTTGTCGCAATATAGCCCGCACCTGTAATTATCGCGATTGCACCAAGCGCTCCCACAACAATAAAGATGCCCTCCAGGGTTCGCAGCAAACGGCGCAAACTGGCCGCATCGATCGCACCACCCCGAAAACGCGCCGTTTCGCGCGACATTGCAGGCGTCAGCCCCATGTCCAGCATCATGAACCATGCTTGCAGCATGGCAAAAAACCCGACCAGCCCATAAGCCTCGGCACCCATGTATTTGATATACACAGGCACCAGGACTATGCCGATCAGCGTGACATAGATTTGGCCGATATAGTTGGCCAGGATGTTGCGCTTGAGTGACATCAATGCCGATCAAGCGCGGTTGGTGCGCCACGCTCGCACAGGAGGAATATGCTTGAGCACAGGTCGGGGTATTGCTGCCCCAGTTTGTAGCACCCCTCCAGATATTCCGTGGAGATGATGTCTGTTTTCAACAGCCGGTCCCACTGAAAATTCGCCAGCGCCTTGAAGAAAATTCCCGAGCGGTGAACCACTTTCAGCCCTGCCGCCACGGCATCCCGCTCCAGTGTATCCAGCGAGTAGGTGCGGCGGTGCCCATGCTCTGCCTCGGCTGGCGTAACCGCGGCGTTATGAGTGATCAGCCCCATCTTGACGGCGATCTGCCTCGATGGCGCATTGGCATTCGGACAGACCAGAAAGAATCTCCCGCCCTCGGCGAGCCACTCGTCATTGATGCGCCTCAGCACCTGCACGGGGTCGTCGAGGTGCTCCAGCACGTGAGTCAGCACGATATTGTCATAGCGCCTGGGCAGCGCCACCGTCTCGAACAGTGCATTCACGAATTTGACCTTGTTGCCCAACTTGCGCTGTGCTTCCTCTATGGCAACATCGGAGGCCTCCACGCAGGTCACGTCATCGAAATGGGCCAGAAATCGCCTGGTGAATTCACCCTTGAAGCTGCCCAGCTCCAGCAGGCTGCCCTTGTTGAAGAACGGCTCGAACGACCTGATCATATAGGGGTGCAGCACATCGTAGTCAAAGCCATAGGCATACTTTCTCCCACCCTCTGTGCTCTCCGAATCAGCAAACTCCCGGTTGTAATCTCTCGCATCAGACATTCTTGCCTCTCATTTTCAACGCATTGATATTATTCAGTTATCGAGCACGGCCAGGCCAAATCCGTGTCGGCCAAACTCGTTGCCGTTGTAAAGCATGTAGACCTTGCCCTCACACTCGAATACATGCGGATAGCATTGCATCTCGGAATCCCATCCATCGGGGGATACGTCAATGCCGGCCTGCTCATCAGCCCGCACCCAGCCTGCCAGGTCCGTCGAATAGGCATAGCCGATCCGGTATGCCTTGCTGCTTTGGCTCCTGAAACCATGCGCCTCACGATAACAAAAGTACATGTGGTACATCCCGTTCCAGAAAATGACTGTAGGCAGGGCCTGGCATTCATCGTCATTCAGTTTGTTGGCGATGATGGGCTGCCCATTCCTGCGCCAGTTGATGCCGTCTGCCGAAGTGGCGTGGGCGATTTTATACACCCTGTCCAGCGGTTCCGCCTCGGAGAGCCTGGTCCATCGCAAGCCAAAGATATACCACATGTGGTAGTCATCGCCATATTTGGCCACGAATGCATCGCCGACCAGGAACGGCTCTTTCAGTGCGGCCGCCATGACCGGGCCGCTGCCGTATTTCTCAAAGGTCCGGCCGTTGTCACGGCTGATCGCCAAACCGATGGCAGCGTCCGCCGATACGGAAACCTTTCTGTTCCAGCCTGTTGTATAGGCGAGCACCCGGTCGCCATCCTTCAGCACATTAATGGGAAATATCCCGTGCTCGTCGAAGCATCCCAGTCCTCCCAGGCTGATCACCTGTTTTTGCGACACGCCAAGAATATGCTGCATGCTCTTGTCAAAATCCACGTACGCCACGTGGCTCAGATACTTCCCGGTCTGGTCTCTTTCCCGCGTCGAGAAATATATTCTCACCCGGTCTTCCAGCACTAGCGCCTGCGGAGACTGCGCAAACCCCACGCTTTCCAGCGGCAGCTTGTGCTCGGCAGGGTCAAATATCTTTCCCAGCTTGGTCCACTTCAATTGCGACTCCAATTCTGCGGCGCGATCAGTCTTGCCAAACCCATCCCGGCGCGCCCCATTTCGTTGCCCTGGTAAAGCATGTAGGTTTGCCCATCCAGCATGAACACATGCGGGTAATTGACCATCTGTGAATCCCACCCGGTTTCAGAAACTTCCATCCCGGCCATCTCGTCGCACCGCTGCCAGTTTGTCATGTCATCCGAGCAGGCGTACCCTATGCGGTATCCACCTTCTTTTCCTTTATAGTTATGGCTATGCCGGTAGGAAAAGAACATGTGATACTTTCCATCACGGTAGATTACATCCGGGCAGGCCTGACACTCATGCTCACCCAGCCGGTCCTGCAGCAAATCGCGGCCGTGCTTGACCCAGTTTATTCCGTCAGCCGAGCTCGCCATGCGAATTTTGTACACCGGCTCAGGCCTGCCTTCTGTTTTTAGCCAGACTTTCCCGCTGACATACCACAAGTACCATTTGCCACCGAACTTCCTCACCCTCGGGCTGCCCAGCATGAAAGGCTCGTCCGGACTATAGGACAGCACCGGCCCATCGCCCAGGCGAACAAATGATTCGCCCTCATCCCGACTGATCGCAATGCCGATGGCACCATTGACCGGCACAGATTCGCATCGTGTCCAGCCGGCGTAATACACCCTGATCTCTTCTCCGTCCCGGATCACCGAAATCGGATTGGTGCCAAATTCGTCGAACGTCCCGTATGCGCCCAGAGATAGCACCGGCCCCTTGCTGACACTCACCACCTTGAGCAGGTTGTGCCGGTCAAGATCGATGTAGGCCATATAGCTCACATACATCCCATCCGGGCTGGGTTGTGGCCTGGTGCAGAAATACACCCTGACGCGATCATCAAACACCAGCGTTGACGGCGATTGCGCAAATTCGTGCATCCAGACCCGGCCCTGTTGATCTCTGGGGTCGAACAGCTTGCCCAGCTTTTCCCATTGGAACATCCGCTCCTCCTCGCTTCGCTGCCTAACGGAGCAAACACTCTACCGCATCGACATCAAACACCGGGATGCCCAGTTTTTCCTTGACGTCGCGGCGGTCAAACCAATAGTTATCGATGAATATCGCTCCTTCCGGATCGATGAATGACCATTTTTGCTGATCGTCGTCCAACTGGACAATTTCCTCGAACAGATTCCAGGATATACCGTAACGGTTTAGCGTTTCCCGGACGTCGTAGCGGTGCTTGGTCAGCAGCACCAGCTCGACGCCGCGATTGCGGCACTGGTACAAAAAGGCCATTACGCGCTCATGCACGCGATTGCCCGCAATCACGGTCTCATCAAAATCGATATAGACCCTGCTGAATGACAGGGTCGACTTGTAGCGATTATGCAAACAACGGTCAAGCTGAACCGCGTAGTCATTGCGCATTATCTGCACAGGCATTTCCAGTGCGTTGAACAGACTCAACAGCGCAAAATTTACCCCGGCATGGCGATACACACCCATGGTGCTGGATTGTCGCGGCGCAAACTCCAGCAGCTTGTAACGCCCCTTTGCATCCTGCTTGACCTGGAAGAACCATGCTCCATTCAGGGAAACCGTGTTGTTGATGGCCTGTGCGATCTGCCGGATTTCGTCCGTAACCGCCAGCGCGGCCGAGCGAAAGGAAATGCCCATTTGCACCCGCTCGCGCGTCCGCGGGCCGATAAACTTCAATTCCCCATTGAAATCGGTGAAGCAATCGACGCTGAGCTCCTCGCCGGGTAAATATTCGGTCACCAGCAATTCAGGCGACTTTCGCAGGTAGAACGCAAGATCCTTCTCGTCGTCCGCCCTGTAAGCCCCTTTCCCGCCCTGGCCATCGTCGGGCTTCAGAAACACCGGGAACGGCAGATCCCGATCCAGCGCGCCAAACAGCTTCGGGCAGAAATCGAACCCGCTTAACAGCTTGTAGGTTTCGCTCTTGAACCGGGCGATCCGGTTCGTCTCGGCGCACGAGGTGATTACCCGCGCGGCCAGTTGCGCCTGATGTTCTGCCAGAAAGTTTGCGATCGTGTCGTGCGTCGGATAGATGAATTCGATATTCAGGCGACGCAGGTGTACGTTCAGCCGCTCGATGAAATCCTGCCGCTCCACATACAGCGTTCCGTCCTCCACATAACGGTCTTCCTCATACACGAAGGAAGCATGGTCGCTCTTGCCGGAAGCGCCAAACACCTCGACATGATGGCTGTACTTCAGCGAATTATATATTTCCAGCCCGATCTCGGAACCCGCCGGGAAGATCAGGACATTGTGTTTCCCGTTCATTACGATCAGGCTTTTGAGGTGACCAGTTCGGCCAGTATGCCGCAGGACAACTCGGGATAATCGATCGCCACCTCACAAAACGCCTGAATGATGCGCTCGTCCAGTTTCAGCGAAATCATTTGGCTGGTAGCCAGCGGCTTGAGATAAATTCCTTCCAGGCGCTGAATCTCATAACCCGCCTTTTCGACATCCGCTCTCAGCGTGTCGACGGTGTAGTAGCGTTTGTGCCCAAGCAGCAAGTCGTGTTCCGACAGCTCAAGCATGTCAGGCAGCATCCCTGCAAGGTGCCCCAGCCTGCGGTTCAGCACCTCGGCATTCGGCACGGTGACAAACATCCGCCCGCCTGGCGCCAGAAACGGGCGGAAGTGCTTCAAGATCTGCACCGGATCATCAACGTGCTCCAGAATGTAGCCGAAGACGATCACGTCAAAGCGTTCATCTGTCTGAAATGACTCAAAATAGGATTCCACGATATCTGCCTTCGAATCCGGAAAGCGCTGCCGGAAATTTGCAATCACGGCAGGCGAGGCATCAATCACGACATGGCGCCCGAAGTGCCGCCCGAACACATCGGCAGTAATCCCGTGCCCCAACCCGAGTTCAAGCAAGGACGTTGCCCCGCCGGAGAATTTCACTATCCGTTCCGGATACCACTTCAACTGGATCAGATTGTCGAAATCGTAAATATTCTGCCCCTGATAGGCACGCACATGATCATCTAATGCATTTACCATTTTTCTTTTCTTTCAAAAATATCGGCATGATCCGGCTACTGGCTGCTACAACAGATCGCAGTCATGAATCATCCTTGTCCTGATTTCCTCGGCGGAATTAAACATCATCACATCCATGATAGAAAGCCACGGCACGAATTCGTTGCCGAATTGCCGGTATTCTAACGGCTTCGATTTTATGAATTTCAGCTCTATGCCGTGCGAACCGAATTCATCCTTCGCGTACAGTTCCGCCCCACCAATGGCGTTGATGTAGACATCGGCACCCACCGCCTTGCACAGCGCGAGCACCTTGTCCTGCCCCTTCAGGCCATGGTCAATATCGATGCCGGAGGAAATTCTGACCTCCGTAGAAATCCCCAGATGTTCGCAGGTCATGACGAGCGAATGATGGATGAACTTGAACAGGTTCTGCTCCTCGTAACGCACAATGCTTTCAACCAGCGGAAATGTCTGTTCAAAGTACGGTGCGCGCCGGTATGCGCCGCTTATCTGGCCGAGAAATTTTTCCCGGTTAAAGCCGGGCGACAGCTCCCGCTCGCGCACATCCAGATAGTCGGAATCGCTTTTCAGCGGCAGCGTGAACATGACATCCTCGCCATTTTGCAGCATACGATTGCGGTTGATCCACCCCTTCTTGGTGTATTTGATATTGTCATACACGATGAACAGATCAACCGCCGCAATGAGCTGGTAATAGCCGATATAGGGCAGAAAATAGGGCTGCATGATGGCTGCTCTCACGGGCCCGCCCTCATTTCAGCCAGTACGCTTGCCGCAGACATTTATTGCGCCGCAATCAAGCCGGTGATGTTTGCGATTTGCGCATCCTCCAGATCAGGGTAAATCGGCAGACATAGCACCTTCTGCGACGCCGCGCTTGCCACCGGCAGATTGTCGCGGTGCGCGGATGGCAGCCCCCGGTACATCGGAAACTCCGAGATCAGCGGATAAAAGTATCGGCGCGGGTGTATGCCGTTTTCCTTGAGCTTATGGTACAGATCATCGCGGCTGATCGGGTAGTCGGCATCCACCAGGATGGGGAAATAGGCGTAGTTGGCAACCGCCTCTCCGGCATCCTGCAGGCAGTGTATGCCTTTTACCGCTGTCAGCTGGTCACGGTAGCGGGAATCGATCTCCTTGCGCCGCGCCAGCGCCTTGCCGATATGCTTGAGCTGCAACAGCCCCAGTGCCGCATTGAACTCGCTCATCTTGCCGTTGATGCCGGGCGCCACCACAGTGACTTCGCCCGCATGCCCGAAGTTTTTCAAATGGTCGATGCGCGCCTTGGTCTTGGCATCCGGGCATACGATTGCACCGCCCTCAAAGGTGTTGAACACCTTGGTCGCGTGAAAGCTCAGCACCGACAGGTCACCGTGCCGGAGTATGCTGCCCCCCGCATCCTGCACGGCAAACGCGTGGGCCGCATCGTAGATGACTTTAAGGTTGTAGTTGTCGGCGACTTTCTGGATGGCATCGACATCGCAAGGATGCCCATAACAGTGCACCGGCATGATGGCGGTGGTCTGCGGTGTGATGGCAGCCTCGATTTTTTCCGGATCCAGGTTGAGCGTACCCGGATCGATATCCACGAACACGGGCTTGATGCCGTTCCACAGCAGTGAATGGGAGGTCGCCACAAATGAGTAGGGCGTGGTGATGACCTCACCCGTGACGCGCAAAGCCTGCAGCGCTGTCACCAATGCAATGGTGCCGTTGGTGAACAAGGCAATGTGCTCGACCCCAAGGTACTCGCACAGCGCCTGTTCCAATTGCTGGTGGAATGGTCCGCCGTTGGTGAGTATTTTGCTCTCCCATATCTGTTCCAGATAGGGGATGAACTCCTCCAAAGGAGGGAGATAGGGCCGGGTCACAAAAATCGGGTTGGTAGGGGCCATAATTTATTTCCCGTAAATATTACTTGCTCTGAGGCCGGCAGACTCAGTGCACACCCTGGGCGAAGGCCTTGGCGAGCTTCTTGGCCAGAGTGCGTTCAAATCATGAACAGCGCGCATTACAACAGCCTCATCAGGCCATGTCAAGTTGCATTTACTGCTCCTGTGGCTCATCAATGCTGGAATTTCGCTCCTTGGCGCTTCCTAAAGCCCCGCTTCCTCCTATAAGATGCAGCCTCGTTTGCATATACCAGTTCCCTTATTTACATGGCGCCACCTTTCGCCGATCCTCGCGCACCACGCATCTTGTTGGTCAAAACCTCCTCAATGGGCGATGTTATTCACAACTTCCCCGTTGTTACAGATATTTGCCTTAACTTTCCGGGTGCACAAATCGATTGGTTGGTAGAAGAGAGCTTTGCCCCTCTCCCGCCCATGCACCCCGGTGTGAAGCAAACACTCACTGTCGCCGTGCGGCGCTGGCGCAAATCGTGGTGGAGGTCGCGCCATGAAATCAGTGCTGCTTGCTCACACTTGTCTGCGCGCCATTATGATCTGGTGCTGGATACCCAGGGACTGCTGAAAAGCGCGCTGATCGCCCGCTGTGCGCACGCCCCCAAATACGGCTTTGACCGCAAGAGCGTGCGCGAACCACTCGCCACCCTGTTTTACGACGGCAGTTTCCCGGTGGCAAGGAACCTGCATGCAGTTGAGCGCAACCGGCAATTGGCTGCCCAAGCCCTGGGTTACCAGTTGACCTCCCCCGCCAACTACGGCATCAAGCCCCCTGCACTCACTCTGCCCTGGCTGCCGCCCGCGCCCTATGCCGTGCTGCTGCATGCCACCAGCCGTGATGACAAGTTATGGAGCGAACCCAACTGGATTGCGCTGGGAAAACACCTGCATCAGTGCGGTATTGGTGCCGTCCTGCCCTGGGGCAGTGACCTGGAAAAGCTGCGCGCCGAACGCCTGGCATCGGCGATTCCCGGCGCCGTGTGCGCACCGCGCCTTAACTTGAGCGAGGGTGCCGCCATGCTGGGGGGCGCTCGCGCCGCGATAGGGGTGGATACCGGGCTCAGCCATCTGGCCGCGGCACTGGGCATTCCCACCATCGGCATCTATACCTCCACCGATCCGGGCCTGACCGGCTTGTACGCTGGCGATTGCGCCATCAACCTGGGCGGCATCGGCAAATCCCCTGCCGTGGGCGAGGTGCTGGCTGCCCTGAACGAGGCAGGGATAAATGTTTAAGTCACGCTTGTTCTATAACATCGGCCTGTGGCTTTTGCTGCCCTATGTTTTTCTCTATCTGGTCTGGCGCTCGTTCAAGCAGCCTGAATACCTCAAGCACATAGGCGAGCGTTTCGGCTTTTACCGCGCATCACCCGGCAAACCCGTCATTTGGCTGCACACCGTCTCGGTCGGAGAAACGCGCGCAGCTGCCACGCTGGTACAACGCCTGCTCAAGGAATACCCCGGCCATCAGCTGCTGCTGACCCACACCACCCCCACCGGCCGCGCCGCCAGCGAGCAGCTTTTCGGCAGCAATGTGCTGCGCGTCTACCTGCCCTACGATTACCCTTTTGCGGTGGCGCGTTTTTTGCGCCATTTTCGCCCTGCCATCGGCATGTTGATGGAAACCGAAATCTGGCTCAATGTCATCACGCGCTGCCATTCGGCGAACATTCCCCTATTGCTGTTGAACGCGCGGCTATCTGAAAAATCCGCCACGGGCTACGCGCGCTTCCCCAACCTGACCAGAACCTGCCTGGAACAGCTTGCGTCCATCGCCGCTCAAACCGAGGCCGATGCCTCACGCCTGAAGAATTTGGGTGCGCCCCATGTCTCGGTCATGGGCAACCTCAAGTTCGACATCCAGCCGCCCGAGACCATGCTGCACCTGGGTAAGCAGCTGCGGGAATTGTTCGGTCACAGCAGGAAGGTTTTTCTGGCAGCCAGCACGCGCGACGGAGAGGAAGCCTTGCTGCTGGATGCGCTGGCCAATTGCAACGTACCCGGTTTGCTAACGGTGATCGTGCCGCGCCACCCGCAGCGCTTCAATGAGGTTGCGGCCCTGATCGAAAAGCGCGGCTTGCTCCTGCAGCGGCGCAGCGAAAACCGCACCATCGCCCCGGAAACGCAGGTCGTTCTGGGCGACAGCATGGGCGAAATGTTTGCCTATTATGCCGCGTGCGACCTTGCCTTTATTGGCGGCAGCCTGCTGCCTTTCGGCGGGCAAAACCTGATCGAAGCCTGCTCGGTCGGCAAACCGGTATTGATCGGCCCCCACACCTACAATTTCGAACAGGCCAGCATACTGGCCGTCAGTGAGGGTGCTGCGCTGCGATTGACAGCTGCAGACGAACTGCCGGCACAGCTGCAGCGCCTCTTTGCACACCCTGAAGAATTGGGCCGGATGTCCCAGGCCGGAAACCGCTTTGTTGCCGCCCATCGCGGCGCAACCGAGGTCGCGCTCGAAACCGTCCGCCGTTATCTACTGCCAAACAAGAAGTCGGGCTGAAATCAGCGCCGCAGTTCCTGCATGCACAGTTCCAGGTTGTCCAGCCAATCGCCCGCAGCCAGGCCAAAAGTGCGACCCAGCTTTTCATTGGACAGCACAGAGTTTTTCGGGCGCACCGCGGGTGTGGGGTATTCATGCGACGGAATCGCCACTAGGCTGGGCTTGTTTTCCAACCCGGACCTGTCAATGATGGCCTTGGCAAAGCCGTGCCAGGAAACGCTGCCCGAGGAGGTCAAATGATACGTCCCGCTTACCTGCCCTTCTTCCCGTCCCGGCAGGTGCAATTGCGCCAGGATTTGCGCGGTGATTTCCGCCAGTGAGCGGCACCAGGTCGGCGCGCCGACCTGGTCATCCACCACGCGCAGCTCCTTGCGCTCCCGCGCCAGCCGCAGCATGGTGAGCATGAAATTGTGCCCGCGGCTGCCATATACCCAGCTGGTGCGCAGAATGAGGTGCTTGCCGCCCGCGGCGCGCACTGCCTCTTCTCCCGCCAGCTTGGTTTTTCCGTATACGCTCTGCGGGTTGGGCATGTCCGTTTCGAAATAGGCACCCTGCTTGTTGCCGTCGAACACATAGTCGGTGGAGTAATGCACCATCCATGCGCCCAGTGCCTTGGCCTCTTCGGCGAAGACGCCAGGCGCTTCGGCATTGATTGCCTGGGCCGCGCCCGGCTCGCTCTCGGCCTTGTCCACTGCAGTGTAGGCCGCCGGGTTGACGATAATTTGCGGACGGATGGTGCGCACCGCCGAGCGGATCGCCTCCGGATTGGACAAATCGAGTTCTTCCACATCCAGCGCGACAACTTTCCCCAGGGTTGCCAACGTGCGCTGCAACTCCCAGCCCACTTGCCCGTTCTTTCCGGTCAGCAGGATGGTTCTCACGCAAACACCTCGGCTTCGCGAAGAGGCTTTCCGGCCGCATCCTTGGCGGACAGCAGCGGCTCGCCCTGCAATTGCCAATCGATTTTCAACTCGGAATCGTTCCAGGCAATGCAGCGCTCATGTTCCGGCGCCCAGTAATCGGTGGTCTTGTACAGGAATTCGGCGTACTCGCTCAACACCACGAACCCATGGGCAAAACCGGGGGGGATCCACATCATTTTCTTGTTTTCGGCGGAAAGGCGGATGCCGAACCATTTGCCAAACGTAGGTGAGGCGCGCCGGATGTCCACAGCTACATCGTACACCTCGCCTGCCACCACGCGCACCAGTTTGCCCTGCGCCTGCTTGATCTGGTAGTGCAGGCCGCGCAACACGTTGCGCGCCGAGCGTGAGTGGTTGTCCTGGACGAACGTTTGCCTGAGGCCAGTTGCTTCCTCAAAGCGCTTCTGGTTGAAGCTCTCGAAAAAAAAACCGCGCGCATCGCCGAACACTTTCGGTTCCAGCACCAACAGTCCAGGAAGTCCGGTTTCCGTGACCTGCATCAGAACAGCCTTTCTTTCAGCAGGCCAAGCAGATATTGGCCATAGGCATTTTTCGAAAGCGGCTGAGCCAGTTTTTCCAGCTGTGCTGAATCAATGTAGCGCTTGCGGAAGGCGATCTCCTCGGGGCAAGCGATCTTCAGGCCCTGGCGCTTTTCCAGGGTCTGGATGAAAAGCGCGGCTTCCAGCAGCGACTCGTGGGTGCCAGTATCCAGCCAGGCATAGCCGCGGCCCATCACTTGCACATCCAGCTTGCCGCGCTGCAAATATATTTCGTTGACCGTGGTGATTTCCAGCTCGCCGCGAGCAGATGGCTTGATGGATTTGGCGATCTCCACTACATCGTTGTCATAGAAATACAGTCCCGTCACCGCGTAATTCGATTTCGGCTGTTTGGGTTTTTCTTCCAGGCTGATGGCGCGGCCCGCTTTATCGAACTCCACCACCCCATAGCGCTCGGGATCCTGCACGTGATAGGCGAATACCGTACCGCCCGTTTGCTTTTCAGCTGCCGATTTGAGCAGATGCTCGAAATCGTTGCCGTAGAAAATATTGTCGCCCAGCACCAGTGCACACCCATCGTTGCCGATGAATTCTTCGCCGATGATGAATGCCTGCGCCAGGCCATCCGGCGAGGGTTGCACCGCATAGGAAAAATTCATGCCCCATTGTGCGCCGTCGCCCAGCAGTTGCTCAAAGCGCGGCGTATCCTGCGGAGTTGAGATGATCAGCACGTCCCGGATGCCGGCCAGCATCAGCGCCGACAAGGGGTAATAGATCATCGGCTTGTCGTACACCGGCAGGAGCTGCTTGGATACCGGCTGGGTAACGGGATAAAGCCGCGTGCCGGAACCACCGGCAAGCACGATGCCTTTCATGATGCACCTCTTTGCGTGTAATTCTGTTTGATCCAGTTCTGGTACGCGCCGCTGGTGACGCCTTTTACCCAGTCCTCGTTGCCGAGGAACCATTGCACGGTCTTGCGCAGCCCAGATTCGAACGTCTCTACCGGCTTCCAGCCCAATTCGCGCTCGATCTTGCCCGCATCGATCGCATAGCGCTTGTCGTGCCCCGGACGGTCCGGCACGTAGGTGATCAGCTGCCTATGCGGCTTGCCCTGCGGATGCAGCTCATCGAGTATCGCGCAAATCGCGTGCACCACCTCAAGATTGGTCTTCTCGTTCCATCCGCCGATGTTGTAGGTCTCACCCAGCCTGCCCTTTTCCAGCACCAGCCGCAGGGCGCGCGCATGGTCGTCCACATACAGCCAGTCGCGGATGTTGTCACCCTTGCCGTAGACCGGCAGCGGCTTGCCGTTGACCGCATTGAGGATCATCAGCGGGATGAGCTTCTCGGGAAAATGATATGGACCGTAGTTATTGGAGCAGTTGGTCGTCACCACCGGCAACCCGTAGGTGTGGTGCCAGGCGCGTACCAGATGGTCGGACGCCGCCTTGCTCGCGGAATACGGAGAGTTGGGCTCGTAGGCCGTATCCTCCGTAAAGAACCCGTCAGCCCCCAGGCTGCCGTAAACCTCATCTGTAGAGATATGGTGGAACCTGAATCCGGCCTTTTTGCCGCCTTCCAGGCCGCTCCAATAGGCGCGCGCCGCTTCCAGCAGCGTATAGGTGCCCACGATATTGGTCTGAATGAATTCAGCAGGGCCGCTGATTGAGCGATCCACGTGCGATTCCGCCGCCAGATGCATGACTGCATCGGGCCGGTGCTGGTCGAATACCCGTGCCACTTCCTTTGCATCGCATATATCCACGTGCTCGAAGGCATAGCGCGGATTGTCGGCCACTGCAGTCAGCGACTGCAGGTTTCCGGCGTAGGTCAGCTTGTCGAGGTTGACGACCTGATCGGTGGTTTGGCCGATCAGGTGACGGATGAGTGCGGAACCGATAAATCCAGCACCGCCGGTGATGAGAATTTTTTTCATAAGGGCTGCATTATAGGGGCAGCCCATGAATGTGCCAAACGTCAGCACGCTTTCGCAAGAGTGCGCGCACCCTCCGGTTTGACAAAACTCCTGTCAGTACAGAGTGCGGTTGACCGCCACCATATCTTCTTCGCTGATTGTTCCAGCAGCCGCCTTGAGCTGCAGCTGACTCATCAGATAGTTGTACTCGGCCTGGTACAAGTCACGCCGCGTGGAATACAGTTGCTGCTGGGCATTCAGCACATCCAGATTGGTACGCACCCCGACCTCCTGGCCCAGCTTGCTCGACTCCAGCAAACTTTCGCTGGACTTGAGTGCCGCCTGAAGCGCTTTCACCTGCGCGATTCCGTTTACCACACCTAGGTAAGCCTGGCGCGTTTGCAGGGCAACCGTGCGGCTCGTGTTTTCGAGTTCGCTCCGGGCGCGCTCGCGGTTGGCTTCCGCCTCGCGCCACTTGGATTGCACGGCGCCACCCTGGAACAGGGGAACATTAAGCTGCACGCCGACGGTCGTCACGGTCGTATCGCTGCCTACGCCGAACTGGCCGCCATTGGCGTAGTTGCGGTTATAGGTGGCCACCAGATCCAGGGTCGGCAGATGACCGCCGCGGTTGCGATCGACTTCCTTGTCGGCTATTTCCGCCGAGGCTTGCGCCACCGTAAGCTGCAAATTGTGCTGCTGGGCATCATCCACCCATTTTTCCATGTCGGCAGGCTGGGGCATGTCGAGCTTGAACTGGCCGCCCAGACGACGCAAATTATCCGTCTTGGCGTTGGTCAGCTGTTGCAGCATGCGCTTCTTGATTTCCAGATTGCTTTGCGCAGCGATTTCCTGCGCGCTGATCAAATCAAAGCGCGATTGCGCCTCATGCGTATCGGTGACGGTGGCGGTTCCCACTTCGAAATTGCGCTTGGCCTGTTCCAGCTGTTCGGAAATGGCTGCTTTTTGCGCGGCGGCAAGTTCCACATCGTCCTGCGCCAGCAACACGTCGAAATAGGCGCGTGCCGAGCGCAGAGCCAGGTCGTTCTGTGCGAACTTGAACTGCGCATCGGCTTGAACAACCTGCAGTTCGGACTCGGTGTATACCGCCCAGTTCTGCTCGCGGAACAGGGGCTGCACCAGGGTCGCTCCGTAGCCGTGGCTGTTGAAACGGAACTGGCCTGCGGGGAAAGGCAGCCCCGGAGGCGCATTCAGGTACTGCACGTGGTACTGGTTGTACGTAGTATTAGCGGTTGCGTTCACGCTGGGCAGCATCAGCGCGCGGCCCTGTGTCAGCTTTTCCTGTCCAGCCTGATGCTTTGCAATTTCAGTGGCAAAAACCGCATCATTCGCCTGCGCCGCATGAAACGTTTCAATCAAATCCGCGGCTTCTGCCGGCAGACTGGTAGCCAACAGTACCGCCCACAATAGTCTCCGCGGGGTAAATTTGGCCTGTACAAATAAAGGGTGCTTGGTCATAATCAAGTGACTCCGCATATATTAGCAGAGGCTAATATACTCCTTAGTACGCCTAAATTCAAGCCCATTCAGAACTTGAACCGTTCCGGCTGCAGCGCATTCTGCAACGGCGCAACATTGGTCTCGAAAAGATTGCTCGCGGTGAATGTGCCCTGTTGTTCGCAAGTGATCAATTTTGCCTGCATCGCTGGCGCATCGCCGACGATTGCAAACAAGCGCCCACCGGGCCTGAGGCTATGCTTGATTTCTTCGGGCAAGATCGGCACGGACCCCGTGAGCACGATTACATCATAGGCGCCAGGCCAACCCAGCGCCCCATCTCCCAATTCCACCTTCACATTATCAACATGGTGCACTTCCAGGTTCTTTTCAGCGAATGCGTGCAACTCCGGCACGATTTCCACTGTAGTCACTTTTGCTGCCAGCCGCGCCAGGAGGGCCGCAAGATAACCGCTACCTGTACCGATTTCCAATACACTGTCACTTCCGCGAACCTTTAACGCCTGTAATACGCGCGCCTCCAGCTTGGGCTGCCACATAAATGCACCGTGCCCCAATGGAATTTCGATATCCATAAAAGCCATCGCTTGCCGTGCCGAGGGCACAAACTGCTCGCGCTTGACCTTCCTCAACAGCTCCAGCACCCGCTGATCCAGCACATCCCACGGGCGGATTTGCTGTTCTATCATGTTGTTACGTGCGAATTCCGCATTGACCACCATCTTGCGCGCTCCCTCTGGCAACCCATATTTAATAAATTTAATGTTTCAGTATAACAAGAGCGCCCTGCCCGCTCAAACAACTGCCCAGCCACCCGCCCCTTCGGGGCACCTCGCAAAAGATTTG
>DATDDB010000012.1:0-17792 GCA_036524005.1 Gallionellaceae bacterium
GTTCAACACCGCGCGCATCGAGGCGCTGGAACTGGACAACCTGGTCGAGGTGGCGCAGGCCACCATGCATGCCGCCGCCGCCCGCCTGGAAAGCCGCGGCGCGCACGCGCGCGGCGATTTTCCCGGACGCGACGACGACCATTGGCTGAAGCATTCGCTGTATTTCAGCGCAGGGCGGCAACTGGATTACAAGCCGGTGCGGCTCAAGCCGCTGACGGTGGAATCATTCCCGCTCAAGGCGCGGGTTTATTGAGGCTGGTGCGATGAAATTCAGAATCTACCGCTACAACCCGGAAACCGGCGGCCGGCCCGTCATGCAGGAATATGATCTTGCCATGGAGGCGGGCGATGCCATGCTGCTGGATGCGCTGGTGCTGCTCAAGCAGCAGGACGACAGCCTCGCCTTCCGCCGTTCCTGCCGTGAAGGGGTGTGCGGCTCCGACGCGATGAACATCAACGGGCGCAACGGCCTGGCCTGCATCACGCCGCTGTCCAGCCTGAAGCAGCCGGTGGAGCTGCGTCCGCTGCCCGGCCTGCCGGTGATCCGCGACCTGATCGTGGACATGACGCAATTCTTCAAGCAATACCACTCGATCAAGCCCTACCTGGTCAACAACGACCCGCCCCCGGAAACCGAGCGCCTGCAATCGCCCACCGAGCGCCGCGAACTGGACGGGCTGTACGAATGCATCCTGTGCGCCTGCTGTTCGACTTCCTGCCCCTCGTTTTGGTGGAACCCGGACAAGTTCGTGGGCCCGGCCGGGCTGCTGCAGGCCTACCGCTTCATCGCCGACACGCGCGACCAGGCCACGGCCGAGCGCCTGGACAACCTGGAAGATCCCTACCGCCTGTTCCGCTGTCACACCATCATGAACTGCGTCGATGTCTGCCCCAAGGAACTCAATCCGACCGAGGCCATCGGCAAGATCAAGAGCATGATGGTGAAGCGGGCGGTGTAGGCGTTCACCTGGTTGTGAATTCATATGGTTAGCCCTCTCCCTTGCGCCTCCCTGGAGGGAGCGGCGACTTCCGAAGAATACCCGCAGCAATCACTAGTGAAAGGATTTGGGGAGCGGACGGAGCGGGAATTGGTGCTTGATCGCATCCGCTGGCGCTGCCGGCGCGGCCTGCTGGAGCTGGACATCGTGCTGGGGCGTTTCGTCGAGCGCCATTATGCCGGGCTGGACCAGGCCGGGCGTGCGGCTTTCGATGCACTGCTGGATATGCCGGATGCCGGACTCTGGGATATGATTACGGGGAAGGGAATTGCAGATGGTGAAGTGGCGCTGCCGGCCGGGTGCGGCAAGGTGCTGGAATTGATCCGGGCGGCCTGAGCGCCCGGTGCCGGGAATAACAGAATAACGGGTGGAGAGAGCATGGAAAAAAATCGGGTCGCAAAACTGACGCTGGACGATGGCAGGAGTGTGGATTTGCCCATCATGTCCGGCACGCTCGGGCCGGATGTGGTCGACATACGCGGCATCAGCAAGCTCGGCCTGTTCACCTACGACCCCGCGTTCATGGCGACGGCGAGCTGCACCTCGGGCATCACCTACATCGATGGCGATGCCGGCCTGCTCTATTACCGCGGCTATCCCATCGAGCAGCTGGCGGAGAAATCCGACTTCCTGGAAGTCTGCTACCTGCTGTTGAACGGCGAATTGCCGACCGTGGCGCAGAAGGCGGAATTTTCCCTGACCATCACCCACCACACCATGGTGCATGACCAGCTGGCGCGGTTTTTCAACGGCTTCCGCCGCGACGCGCACCCCATGGCTGTGATGGTGGGCACGGTCGGCGCGCTGTCGGCCTTCTACCACGACTCGCTGGACATCAGTAATCCGGAGCACCGCAGCGTCTCGGCCCACCGCCTGCTGGCCAAGGTGCCCACCATCGCGGCGATGGCTTACAAGTACAGCATCGGCGAGCCGTTTGTGTACCCGAAGAACAAGTTCGGCCTGGTGGAAAACTTCATGTACATGATGTTCGCCACCCCGGCCGAGGATTATGTGCCCAATCCCGTGCTGGTTCGTGCGCTGGAGCGCATTTTCATCCTGCATGCCGACCATGAGCAGAACGCCTCCACTTCCACCGTGCGCCTGGCGGGTTCGAGCGGCGCCAACCCGTTCGCCTGCGTCGCCTCCGGTATTGCCGCACTGTGGGGCCCGGCGCACGGGGGGGCGAACGAGGCCGCGCTCAAGATGCTGGAGGAGATCGGCGATGTCTCGCGCGTGAAGGAATATGTGCAGGGCGTGAAGGACAAGAAATACCGGCTGATGGGATTCGGCCACCGCGTCTACAAGAACATGGACCCGCGCGCCAACGTGATGCGCCAGACTTGCTATGAAGTGCTGAAGGAGCTGGGGCTGAAGGACAACAAGCTGTTCGAGCTGGCGATGGAACTGGAAAAGACCGCGCTCTCGGACCCGTATTTCATCGAGCGCAAGCTGTACCCCAATGTGGATTTCTATTCCGGCATCGTGCTGCGCGCGCTGGGCGTGCCGACCAACATGTTCACCGTGTTCTTCGCCGTGGCGCGCACCATAGGCTGGATTTCGCAATGGAACGAAATGATGGCCGACAGCGACCATAAAATCGGCCGCCCGCGCCAGTTGTACCAGGGGGCGGCGAAGCGCGATTACGTGCCGATCGGCAAGCGTTGATTGCGCAGGGTGCGGCCGGTGCCTTGCCGCATCCTTGACGCTGTCTTTGGTGCGGCCATTTGAAGCAGAATAGAGCCATGCAAAAAGAAAACTACATGCAGTCCATGGCGGCCTCGTCCGCGCTGTTCGGTACGAACGACCTGTTCATTGAAGGGCTGTACGAGGATTACCTTGCCAACCCGGCTTTGGTGCCCGAGAACTGGCGCGCCTATTTCGACAGCCTGCAGGCCCCCGGCGCCGCGCACGACGTGGCGCACGGCCCGATCCAGCGCGCCTTTGCGGCCCTGCCGAAGCGGGGCGCGGTTGCCATGCCGGAGGCCACGGCCGACCGCAAGCAGGTCGCCGTCCTGCAGCTGATCAACGCCTACCGCTTTCTCGGCGTGCGCAATGCCAGCCTCGACCCGCTGGCGCGCCACGTCAAGCCCGAAGTGGCCGAGCTTGATCCGGCCTACTACGGCTTCACCGAGGCCGACATGGAGACCACCTTCGAGACCGGATCGCTGGTGGCGGCGCAGCGGCTCAAGCTGCGTGAGATCCTGCAATTGCTGCGCCAGACCTACTGCGGCTCGATAGGCGCGGAATACATGTACATCGGCGATATTGCGCAGAAACGCTGGGTGCAGCAGCGCCTTGAAGGCGTGCGCGGTACCCCCAATTATGATGCCGAACAGCGCCGCCGCATTCTGGAGCGCATCACCGCAGCCGAGGGGCTGGAGCGCTACCTGCACACCAAATATGTCGGGCAGAAGCGCTTCTCGCTGGAAGGCGGCGAAACCGCCATCCCCCTGCTGGATCATCTGCTGCAGCGCGCGGCGGGCGCGGGCGTCAAGGAAACCGTGATCGGCATGGCGCACCGGGGGCGCCTCAATGTGCTGGTCAATATCCTGGGAAAATTGCCCTCTATGCTGTTCGCCGAGTTCGAGGGGCATCACGCCGAGCACCTCACTTCGGGCGACGTGAAGTACCACAACGGCTTTTCATCCAATATCGTCACGCCAAATGGCGCGATGCATGTCACACTGGCGTTCAATCCCTCGCACCTGGAAATCGTCAATCCGGTGGTGGAGGGCTCGGTGCGCGCACGCCAGCACACGCGCGGCGACCATAACGGCAGCCAGGTGATGCCGGTGCTGCTGCATGGCGACGCGGCATTTGCCGGGCAGGGGGTGGTGATGGAGACGCTCAACCTGTCGCAGACCCGCGGCTACCGCACCGGCGGAACGGTGCACGTCATCATCAACAACCAGATCGGATTCACCACCTCGGACGTGCGCGACACGCGCTCCTCATCGTATTGCAGCGACGTGGCGAAAATGATCGAGGCGCCCATCTTCCACGTCAATGCCGACGACCCCGAGGCGGTGCTGCTGGTGGCGGAGATCGCCCTCGATTACCGCATGACCTTCCATCGCGACGTGGTGATCGACCTGGTGTGCTTCCGCAAGCTCGGGCACAACGAGCAGGACGAGCCGCTGGTGACGCAGCCATTCATGTACCGCTTCATCAACAAGCATCCCGGCACGCGCGCGCTGTATGCGCAGCGCCTGGTGGAGGCGGGCGTGCTCAAGGCGGAAGAGCCGGAAGCGATGGTCGCGCATTACCGCCATATGATGGACGAAGGCATCAGTCCGGTGCGCACCGGGCCGCGCGAGGAAAGGCTGGATACGGTCAGGCGCTGGGAAAAATACATTCCTGGCACGCCCTGGGATACCCGGGTGGATACCAGCGTGCCGCTGGCGCGCCTACAATTCCTGGCCGGGCGGCTCACCGAAGTTCCGGCGAACATCGTGCTGCACTCGCGCGTGGAAAAAATCATCGCCGACCGGCGCGCCATGGGGCGCGGGGAACTGGCGCTGGACTGGGGCATGGCCGAGAACCTGGCCTATGCCTCGCTGCTCACCGAAGGCTACGCGGTGCGCATTTCCGGGCAGGACTGCGGGCGCGGCACCTTCTTCCACCGCCATGCCGAACTGCACAACCAGAACCGCGTGAACTGGCAGGAAATGCCCCATGTCCCGCTGTCCAACCTGGAGCCGGGCCAGGCGGATTTTGTCGTCATCAACTCCATCCTGTCCGAAGAGGCGGTGCTGGCCTACGAATACGGCTATGCCACCGCCGAACCGGACACCTTGACCATCTGGGAGGCGCAGTTCGGCGATTTCGCCAATGGCGCTCAGGTGGTGATCGACCAGTTCATCGCCTCGGGCGAGGCCAAGTGGGGGCGCATGTGCGGGCTCACCATGCTGCTGCCGCACGGCTATGAGGGCCAAGGGGCGGAGCATTCTTCGGGGCGCATCGAGCGATACCTGCAGCTGTGCGCCGATTACAACATCCAGGTCTGCATTCCTTCCACGCCGGCGCAGATGTTCCATTTGCTGCGCCGCCAGATGCTGCGTGGCATGCGCCGGCCGCTGATCGTGTTCACACCCAAGAGCCTGCTGCGCAGCAGGGAAGCGGCGTCCCCCATGAAGTGGCTGACGGAAGGGGCGTTTCAGCCAGTGCTGGCCGAGGCCGACAAGCTTGACCCGCAGCGCATCAGGCGCATCATCGCCTGCAGCGGCAAGGTGTACTACGAGCTGGTCGCCTACCGGCGCGAGCGCGGCATTCAGGACATGGCCATCATCCGCCTGGAGCAGCTTTACCCTTTCCCGCACGCCGACTTCACCGCGCAGATTGCCGCCTATCCCAACGCCACCGAGGTGTTGTGGTGCCAGGAAGAGCCGGGCAACCAGGGGGCGTGGCACCGCATCCAGCACTACCTGCTGCGCCACATGCGCCACGACATGACGCTGGGCTATGCCTTGCGCGCCTCTTCCGCCGCACCCGCCGCAGGCTACCTGGCGGTGCACAACGAACAGCAGAAGGCCGTGATTGCTGCCGCTTTCCGTCCGGACATCGAACTGAAAAATAATCCAGGAGCAAACCGCCATGCAAGTTGAAATCAAAGTACCGCAGCTCTCCGAATCGGTCACCGAAGCCACCTTGCTCACCTGGCAGAAGAAGGTCGGCGAGGCGGTGCAGGAAGGCGAGAACCTGATCGATGTCGAGACCGACAAGGTGGTGCTGGAGCTGCCTGCGCCCAAGAGCGGCGTGCTGGTGAAAATCATCAGGCAGGACGGAGAAAAGGTGGGCAGCAACGAGGTGATCGCGATGCTGGATACCGAGGCGGTGGCCCAGGCGGCCGCAGCGCCCATGCAACCGGCGTCCGCTCCTGCCCACGCCCCCGCTAAGGCGGGCGCTACACCCTCCGCGCGCAAACTGGCGCACGCCAACGATGTGGACGCCAGCCGGCTGCAGGGCTCGGGCCGCCATGGCGTGGTGACCAAGGAGGATGTGCTGGCCGCAGCGAGCAAGCCCGTGGCTGCGATTCCGCCCTCCGAGGGCCGCACCGAGCAGCGCGTCCCCATGACGCGCATCCGCCAGCGCATCGCCGAGCGCCTGCTGCAATCGCAGCAGAATGCCGCCATCCTCACCACCTTCAACGAGGTGAACATGCAGCCGGTGATGGACCTGCGCGCGAAGTACAAGGATGCCTTCGAGAAAAAATACGGGGTGAAGCTGGGCTTCTCCTCGTTTTTCGTCAAGGCCGCGGTATACGCGCTGCAAAAATTCCCGGTGGTGAATGCCTCGGTGGATGGCAGCGACATTATCTACCACGGCTACTTTGACATCGGCGTTGCCATCGGCAGTGAGCGCGGCCTGGTGGTGCCCATCATCCGCGACGCAGACAAGCTCTCGATGGCCGACATCGAAAAGCAGATCGCCGATTTCGCCGCGCGTGCCCAGGATGGCAAGCTGGCGCTGGAAGAACTGGCCGGCGGCACCTTCTCCATCACCAACGGCGGCGTATTCGGCTCCATGCTGTCCACCCCCATCATCAACCCGCCGCAGAGCGCCATCCTCGGCATCCATGCGACCAAGGACCGCCCGGTGGCGGAAAATGGACAGGTGGTGATCCGCCCGATGAACTATCTGGCGCTCTCCTACGACCACCGCATTGTCGACGGCCGCGATGCCGTGCTGTTTCTGGTCGCGCTCAAGGAGGCGCTGGAGTATCCGGGACGCATTCTGCTCGATCTGTAAACATCGCCAAGAGAAAATGAGGGAGACTATGCGCGTACTGTTGGTGGCTCTGCTGTTGTTGGCAACCCATGCGTTTGCCGCGGATGACACCGAGGGTTATGAGAATTTCGATTCGGATACTGGCCTGTATTTCCACCCGATTTCCGTGGAGGTGAAGGGAGGGCAGGGGTCATTCTGCTTTTCATGCGACGCTGCCGATCATGATGTCATCGTGAACCTGTTTGTTTACGACCCGGCAAAGAAGACAGGAAGGAATCTGTTTTCCAGGCCGCCGGGCGAGATACGCAGCTTGATCATCGAGTCGGAATATGACGCCAAGGAAAGAAAAATGGTGTTTCTTGGCGATGGTCGCGTGAAGAACAACAAGAACATTCGTCCCAGGAAGCCGAGCGATCAGATACTCATCGAGAGCTATGCGTGCTCCGATGAGAAGAATTGCCGCTACACCCTGTGGAAGGCCGGGAAAATGGGGGGTGAGCCGAAGGTTCTGTTTGCGTTCTCACAATCGGAAGCGGAATCCATAGAGTGGCATCTGGACGTAAAAAACCGGGTTGTCCGCCTGCTGACCAGAACACAGACCGGCTACGCTGTGCGGGAATTCGACTGGCAATGATCTTTTTCTGAAGCACCCTTCTTAAAGGCTGCCGAGTTGGCGCAGCGCGACGAGGACAACGACATGAAGTCTCTGTTTGGCGCATATCGCATATTCCAGCAACAGGACGCCTCGAGCGGGCGCTTTGTCGAGCTGATGCTGGACGATCTCGATCCGGGCGAGGTGGTGATTCGCGTCCATTATTCCAGCCTGAACTACAAGGATGCCCTTGCCGCGACGGGAGCCGGGAAGATCATCCGGCGCTTCCCCTGTGTGGGCGGGGTGGATGCGGCGGGCGTGGTGGAGAGCTCGCAGGATGCGCATTTCAAGCAGGGCGATGAGGTGATCGTTACCGGCTATGACATGGGCGTGGCGCACGATGGAGGTTTTGCCGAATATGCACGGGTGCCCGCCGCTTGGGTAGTGCCGCTGCCGCAGGGGCTGACCTCGCTGGAGGCGATGGCGCTGGGCACGGCGGGTTTTACCGCGGCCCTGGCCATACACCGCCTGGAACAGAACGAGCTCACGCCAGACAAGGGCAAGGTGGTGGTGACGGGCGCGACGGGAGGGGTGGGCAGCCTGGCCATCCAGATGCTGGCCCGGCTGGGATACCATGTGGTTGCGGTGACCGGCAAGGACGGCGAGCATGATTACCTGAAGGCGCTGGGCGCAGCCGAGATACTGGCGCGGGGCACGCTAGACCTGCGCGGCAAGCGCCCTCTCGAATCCGCGCGCTGGGCGGGCGCGCTGGATGCGGTAGGCGGGGAAATGCTGTCCTGGCTGGCGCGCACCATGCAGCAGAACGGAGTGATCGCCAGCTTCGGCAATGCCGGCGGGGCGGAATTGCATACCACGGTCTATCCCTTCATCCTGCGCGGCGTGCGCCTGATCGGGATTGATTCAGCCGCTGCCGCCATGCCGTTGCGCAGGCAGATCTGGCAGCGCCTGGCCGGGGAACTGCGCCCGGCGCGGCTGGACCTGGTGACGCACACGATCCCATTCCGCCAGTTGCCCCAAGCCTGCGAAGCCATGCTGCAAGGCAGGGCGCATGGACGGACAGTGGTGAATATCGGGGGCTTCTGACCGCAGGGCAGCATCCCTTGACGCACCCCCCATCACGAGGCAGGCGGTTTCTTAAGCCGGGGATTTCCTATATCATGCGGATTGGTGCATCCAGTCCGGAATGCTGCAGGGCATCCGGCCATAATCTATAAGCACCACGCATACGCTGCGCTCAAGCTGGCAAGGGTAGAGGGTCCGGTGGTGTAACGCTGTCCAAAGGGGGAGCATTTTGTCTGCAACTGCGTTTCTTTCGCGGTCGTGCCGGGTTTTTCCGCGCAGGGCCGGTCTCTGATTTAACCCTGTCATGGCGCGCGACCCCAACTTGCGTTCTGGCGGCATTGCACCGGGCAAGCTGCTGCTGCTGCTGATCGCCATACTGTTCGTCGCCGAATTGGTGGTGATGCTGCTGCTGTCCCTGTTTCCGCAAATTCCCGAGTGGGTGGCCAATATCCTGGACCCCGCAGTGCTGGCTCTGGTGCTGTTCCCCATTGCGTATATTCTGGCCTATCGCCCTCTGGTCGGCACCATCAACAACCTTGAGCAGGCGAGCGAGGCGCGGCGCAAATACGAGGCGAGTCTGCGCTCCATGCTGGATAACCTGCCGTCCATGGCCTGGCTGAAAAACACCGAGGGTCGCTATCTTGCAGTGAACCAGAAATTTGCCGATGCCTGCGGCAAAACCGATGTCATGGAACTGCTGGGGAAAACCAGCGTGGAAATCTGCCCGGAATGGATGATCAATCGTTTTTACGAAGACGACCAGGCCATCATGGAATCGGGCAGGCAGGCGCTGAATGAAATTAAGGTGACCGACCATGGCGAGGAGCGCTGGTATGAAGTCTATCGCAGCCCCATCCTCGACGAGCAGGATAGCGTGCTGGGCATCACCGGCTATGTGCGCGACATCACGGCGCGCAAGAAATCCGAAGAGCAATTGCGCCTGACCGCGAAGATATTCGAGAGCAGCCACGACTCCATCATCATCACCGACACCAGCGGCACCATCATTTCGGTCAATCCGGCCTTCACGCGGATCACCGGCTACAGCGCGGAAGAGGCCATAGGCCAAAACCCGCGCATCCTGAACTCCGGCAAGCAAAGCAAGGAATTCTATGCCGACATGTGGGGCGACCTGGGTAGAAATGGCTACTGGAACGGCGAGATATGGAACAGGCGCAAGGACGGTGCGAGCTATGTAGGCAGGCTCAGCATCAGCGCGCTGCGCGACGAAACGGGCAGGGTCACGCATTTCGTGGGTGCCACCAGCGACATCACCGAATTCAAGCTGGCGCAGGAACGCGTGCGCCATCTGGCCTATTACGACCAGCTGACCGGCCTGCCCAACGGCAGCCTGCTGCGCGACCGCGTCAACCAGCTGATTACGTCCTCGCTGCGCGACCGCCGCGAGTTTGCGCTGATATTCATAGATCTCGACAACTTCAAGAATGTGAACGACTCGCTCGGCCATCATGTGGGCGACCTGTTGCTGCAATCCATCGCCGGAAGGATGCGGACAGCGGTGCGCGAAATGGATACCGTGGCGCGGATGGGGGGCGACGAGTTTGTGGTGGTGTTGCCGGACGTGGGCGCAGAGGGCGCCCAGCAGGTGGCGCGCAAGATCATCGGGCAGGTGACCAACAGCTTCGGCATCGGCGCGCACCGCATCACTATGACCACCAGTGCGGGAATCGGCGTGTTCCCCAAGGACGGAAACGACATTGAGGCCATCCTGAAAAACGCGGAGCTTGCGCTGTACCGCGCCAAATCCAAGGGCAAGAACGACTATGCCTTCTTCACCGAGGATATGAATACGCTGGCCGTCGAGCGCCTGCGCATGGAAAATGACCTGCGCAATGCGCTGCTGAACGAGGATCTGGTGCTGTACTACCAGCCGCAGGTCTCAATGACGACAGGGAAGGTGATCGGCATGGAGGCGCTGGTGCGCTGGCCGCATCCGACCCAGAAAATGATTCCGCCGGACCAGTTTATCGGCGTAGCCGAGGAAAGCGACCTCATCATCCAGCTGGGTGAATGGACCATACATGAAGCCTGCCGCCAGATGAAGCAATGGCAGCGCCATGGCCTGCAGATACTCCCGGTCGCGGTGAATATCTCCGCCAAGCAGATGCGGCATGCGGATTTCTATGACAGCATCGAGTCGGCGCTGCGCAAGACCGGGCTGGAATCGAAATACCTTGAGCTGGAACTGACGGAGCGCGCGATGATGATGGACATGGACCGCTCGCTCGCGGTGATGAACCGCGTGGGCGTGATGGGTGTGAAATTCGCCGTGGACGATTTTGGCACCGGGTATTCCAGCCTGGCCTACCTGAAGCACCTGCCGCTGGACAAGCTCAAGATAGACAAGTCCTTCGTGCGGGACATCGCCATCGACGAAAACGACCGCGAAATCTCCAATACCATCATCCAGCTTGCGCATGGACTGAATCTTTCCGTGGTGGCCGAAGGGGTGGAGACCCAGCAGCAGATGTCCATCCTGCTCGGACAGGGGTGCGATGGCGCCCAGGGATACTTGTTCAGCAGGCCGCTGCCGTCACACGAAGTCGCGGCGTTCCTGCATGAGGCGCAAGCCACCTAGCGTCCGTGTTACAATCGCGCGCGGCCGGAGTTGATGCAGCACTCGGGCACGGGCGAAAGTGGCGGAATTGGTAGACGCACTGGATTTAGGTTCCAGCGCCGCAAGGCGTGAGAGTTCGAGTCTCTCCTTTCGCACCAGCAAATCAGGCAAGTCGAATCCCGTCACTGAGTGTCGGCCATAGCTACCGGCACCGTCCCGCGCACGCTGTTGATGAACCATATGCGGCTGGCCTGCGCCAGATCCTCCACCCGCATAATATCTTCCCGGATGCGGTTGCGCTTCAGCAGTACAGCGCGGTATACGCCCGGCAATAGCCCGCAGCCTGCGGCCGGGGTCAGCAGGTGCCCGCCCAGTTCCACCACTAGGTTGCCGCGCGTGAATTCCGTCAGCTCCCCGCGCTCGTTGTAGAGCAGCGTATCGAAAACTCCCTCCTGCTTGTTTGCCAGACTGGTATAGAGTTCGCGCCGCGTGGTCTTGTGGCGCAGCCAGGGATTGGCTGCAGAAACCGGAGCTTCGGCCAGTGCTGCTTTGGTTTTGGCGGGCTGCGCTTCCAGCGGCAGCACTTCAATGCCGGCCGCACCATCGGCCGAGAGCAGCAGGCGCACGCGCCAGTCGCCACGCAGATGCTGCCGCGCTTTCGCTTGCAGGGCATGCGCTATGCGCGCCGCGTCGAACACAAACCCGAGCTCGCGCGCGCTCTCTGCCAGCCGCTGCAAATGGCCTTGCAGCAGCCAATAGCGCCCTGCGTGCAAGCGCAAGGTTTCCAGCAGCTCATATTCCGGACAGGCATACCTCAGGAAAGCCTGCTTGGCGAGCCATTCCTCATGTTCGCGCCATGCCTCGGAATCCAGCGTGATGCCGCTGCCGATGCCGCATACCGCGACATGGTTTTCACCATCGATGACCGGCGTGCGTATGCCGACGCTGAACAGCGCCTCGCCGCCGGGCAGCAGCGCGCCGATGGCGCCGCAATAAACGCCGCGCGGCGTGGCTTCCAAAGCCTGGATGGCGGACATGGCCGCGGCCTTCGGTGCACCGGTAATGGAGCCGCAGGGAAACAGGGCGCTGAACACATCGCGCAACCCCGTCTCGGCTTGTGTGCGGCAGGTGATTGTCGAGGTCATTTGCCAGACCGAAGGCCAGTTCTCGACGGAGAAGAGCTGCGGAACTTTTACCGAGCCTGGCTGCGCCACGCGCGAAACATCATTGCGTACCAGATCCACGATCATCAGGTTTTCGGCACGCTCCTTTTCCGAGCGCTGCAAGGCCTGCATGGCGTCATGGTCGAGTGCGGGATTTTCCTGTCGCGCCGCGGTGCCCTTCATCGGGCGGCAGGTGAGGGCGCGCCCGGAGTCCTGGTTCGTTCCCCAGTGAAAAAACAATTCCGGGGAAACCGAGCAGATCTGCCATTGCCCGAAATCCAGGTAAGCGCAGTAAGCGTCGGGCTGACCGGCGCGCAGGGCGTCGAAAAAGGACAGGCTGTCGCCGGAAAATGCGGCGCGCAGCCGTGTGGTGTAGTTGACCTGGTAGTAATCGCCCGCTGTGATGCCGTTCCTGATCTGCGCAATGGCGGCATCGAATTCCGCACGCGGGGTTACGTCGCGCCATGCGCCATACAGGTAGCTGCCGCGCGGGCGGAGAGCGGGACAGCTTTCGCGGAATATGGCGAACAGTGCGAACGGCAGTCCATCCGCCGGTGCATCATGCACATGCAGCGCACTGTCGAAGGCGGGAGCGGCCTCGTAGGCGACAAAGCCGATCACCCAGCATCCCGAGCGGGAGTAGTCCTCGGCCCGGCTAAGCAGCTCGGGCACCTCCTCCATGGTGGCGGCGGCCAGTATGCACTCCGGTTCTGAAAAAGCCGCGGTCAGCCTCCCCGCTTGTGCGGGGTGGGGGAAATCGATTTCGCAATAAACCTGCGCAGGCATCACGGCGTTTCCGCGCGTTCCATGTTTTCCAGGATGATCGCGGTCTTGCGCGCGAGGCCGGGCGTTTCACGGTGCCGGTCGTAGAAACGCGGATTGGGCACCATCGCCGCCATCCGGGCGGCCTGTTCCGGCGTGAGCAGTGCGGCGCTTACGCCATAATAGTGCTGGGCCGCCGCCTCCGCGCCGAACACGCCGTTGCCCCATTCGATCACGTTCAGATAGATTTCGAAAATGCGGCGCTTGTCCATGATTCGCTCCAGCATCACCGTGATTACCGCCTCCTCGGCCTTGCGCCAGGGCGTGCGTTTGGTGGAAAGGAACAGGTTCTTCGACAGCTGCTGGCTGATGGTTGAGCCGCCCGCGACGATTTTCCCCTTCTTCATGTTCTTCTCATAGGCCAGCGCTATGCCATCCCAGTCGAAGCCTTCATGGTCGACGAAGCTCGCATCTTCCGCGGCGATCAGCGCGCGCTTGAGGTTGTCCGAGATGTTGGCATAGGCCAGCCAGCGCTGCTGCAATGCGGCCCTGGGGTTTTTTTCATGCAAGGTTTCCAGGCTGGATTCCATGAAGGCGCTGCTGGCCGGGTTATGATCCACCCACCACCAGATATGCGCGGCGATCCAGGCGTGGTAGCCCAGCAGAATCAAAAACAGCGAGATCAGAATGCGCCTGGGCCAGCGCCAGCGGCTTTTCGGTTTGGCCATGTCAGTGCCCGGTCACTCGAGCGGCAGGCGCAGTTTTGCCAGCACGGGCCGGGTATCCGGCCGCACTTCGCGCCATTTGTAGAAGGCCTCAGCCGCCTGCTCCACCAGCATGCCCAGTCCGTCCGCAACGATGGCGGCGCCCTCTGCGCGCGCGAACTTCATGAACGGCGTCTCGCGCCCGTACATCATGTCGTAGGCCAATGCGCCCGGATTGAACAGGCCATGCGGCAGGGGAGGCAGCTCATCCGCCAGGCTGCTGGAAGTCGCGTTGATCACCAGGTCAAAACGCCTGCCCGCCAGCTGGTCAAAGCTCCTGGCGAACACCGTGCCCGCTCCCTCGAATTGCGCGGCCATCTCCTGTGCCTTCTCCACGGTGCGGTTGGCGATGACCACGCCCACCCCGGCGTTGAACAGCGGCCAGATCACGCCGGCCGCAGCGCCGCCCGCGCCCAGCAGCAGCGCATCCTTGAACATCAGCTTGAAGCCGATGTTCTTCTCGATGTCGTTGATCAGCCCCGCGCCGTCGGTGTTGTCGCCCCATATTTCATCGCCCTGGAACAGCAGCGTATTCGCCGCCCCGGCCTCGCGCGCGCGCCCGGTCTGCATCACGCACATCTTGAACGCCTCGAACTTGAAGGGCACAGTGACATTGCAGCCCTTGTAGCCTGCGGCGCGCAGGCGGTCTATGGTCGCGGCAAAGCCGTCCAGGGGCGACTCAATCGCCTCGTAGCTCATGTCCTGCCGGGTTTGTTCGGCGAACATCCGGTGGATCAGCGGCGATTTGCTGTGTGAAATGGGGTTGCCGATGACGGCGTACTTATCAGTCATGCTCGTTAAATGCAAATTGGCAGATGCAGGCCCGGAAGGCGGAAATGTGAATTATAACCTCTTCCAAAGTGCATACGCCCCCCCGCACATGGCCATCCCCCACACGATGGCGGGGCCTGCGGGGAGGTCGAGCCAGGCGGAGAGCAGCAGCCCGGCAGCATAACCCGCAATGCCGATGCCATAGGCGATGGCCATGCGCCATTTCTCGCAGCGGTAAGTGGCCAGTGCGGGCACGATCAGGCTGGTAAACACCAGGTACACGCCGACCAGCTGGACCGAGGCGGTGACCGCCAGCGCGAACTGGCCATAGAATGCAAACCTCGGGAAACGTCCGCGGAACACCAGCCACAGCCCGAACAGCGCCGCAGTGAGGATGGCCGTCGCAATCAGCTGGTCGCGGCTGACCCACAATATCTGGCCGGCCAGCATGTCCTTCAGGTGTTCGCCCGCGTGCATGTCGCGGCTCAGCAGCAGGATGCCCAGGGTGGAAGCGAGCACGAACACCAGCCCGATGCTGGCCTCCTGGATTTTCGGGCGCTTGTGCTCGGTATAGGCCAATAGCGCCGCGCCCAGCAGCGCGCAGGAGACGGCCATGCCCTGCACCGCAAAGACATTTTGCTCCAAATTCAGCAGCCCGGCGGCGATCACGCCCAGCCCGGCGATTTGCGCGATCGCGAGGTCAACGAAAATCACGCCGCGCGCCAGCACGCGCATGCCCAGCGGCACATGGGTGGCGAGCACCAGCGCCCCCGCAATGAGCGCGGGCAGCATGATGTCCCAATCGAGGTTATCCATTCCCAGTCCGTTCATTTCAGTCCTGCCAGCAGGCGCGCAATGGTGTCATCGAACAGCCCATACAAATCCTTGGCGCCATCCGAACCGCCCACGCTGAACGGCAATACCACCGCCGCGATATGCGCATGCTGCGCCATCCACTCGGAAGGCTGGGGCTGCTGGTAGGCGGCGCGGATCACCATCTTGGCCGGTTGTCGCTGCAATGTTTCCAGCACCTGCGCCATGTGCGAGACACTGGGTTCCATGCCGGGCTTGGGCTCGAGTTCCGCGACTTCCTTCAGGTGCAGCCAGTTGTTGAGGTAGGCGAATGCCTTGTGGTGGACGATGATGGGCTGCCCCCGCAGCGGGGCGGCCAGCTTTTCCCAGCGCGTCAGCGCGGCCTGCCATTTCGCGGCGAAATCCTTCAGGCGCGCGCGGTAGTGGTCGGCATTGGACGGGTCGAGCGCTTGCAGGCGCTGCGACAGCGCCTGCGCGATGGGCAGGAAGTTGCGCGCATCGAGCTGGATGTGCGGATTGCCCTCAGGGTGCACATCTCCCTCGCTGCGGCTCAGCACGGCGGGTTTTTCCAGCATGGTTACATAATGCGATGCCTCGAAATAGCCGGGCCTGCCGGGGGTGATGTCCGGGTTGGACGATTCGCGCAGCACCAGTGGCAGCCAGCCGGTCTCCAATTCCGCGCCGGTGCACACCACCAGCTGGGTGCGGCGTGCATGCGCGATCAGGCTGGGGCGCGCCTGCACATGGTGCGGGTCCTGCAGGGCGGTGGTGGCGGAATAGATGTCGGCCTTGTCGCCGGCCAGCTCCCGGGACAAGGCGGCCCATTCCGGTTCGCAGGCAAAGATGCTCAGTGCGGCGTGGGCATTGCTGCACAGCAGCAACAGCAAAACGAAGGAAATTTTTCTCATGATGGGTTCCTCAGAATTGGTGCGCGCCGTGCGCGCCCATGCTCATGGTGTACTGCAGGAAGAGCTGAGTGTCGGGCAGTCCCAGGCGCGAATTGTCGCGCGCCAGCTGCAGGCGCAGACGCGAAAATTCGCTGGGACTGTAGTCCAGCATCAGCGTGGTGCGCGTGGGCGCATAGTGGTAGTTGCCGAGGACGCTGGCAGCAAGCAGGGCGCCAACTTGTGCGTTGCCCGAATCCAGCCGGTCATGGCGCAGCCCGGCGCGCCACATCGGCATGAACTGGTACACGCCCTGCAGGTACCAGCCGGACTGGGTGTTGGCGTAGCTGTCGGCGGCAGCCAGACCGGCGAGCGGCGTGTAGGCGAGCACGCCATTTTGCGTGCGCCGGAAGTATTCCCCTTGCAGCTTGAAGTTCGTCACCGTGCTATTGCCGCCGGGCGCATATTTCCACACGAAATCCAGGCCTGCGGTGTGCGCATTGCCGGTGAAGGTTTCGGCAGCAAGTACGCCCGCCTGATTGGGTACGCTTCCGCTCCAGTTGGCCAGCCCGGTCTGGTGCAGGGAGGCGCCTGCGCGCCAGCTGTGGCTTGCGCCGATGTCGTCACCCGCATGCACGAACAGCGTGCCTGCGCCGCTGCCGTTTTTCGGCTGCCCGCCGCCAGGGAAGCGGCCGCCATCGCCGAGTTCGCCGCCGAACTCGATGAACAGGTCGGCCGGGGCCAGCCATTTGAGCTGCACGCCATCATGGGCCAGCTGGTTGTCCCAGAACGTGACATATACCAGTGGCTGATCCACGAAATCCCAGGCGTGGGCGTGCTGCTCGTTCAGGTAGCCCAGGCCCGAAAAGAAGCGGCCAAACTTCAGGGAGAAGCCGCCGCCCAGCGCGCTGGTCTGCACGAAGGCATTTTCCACGCCGAGGCCGCCGCCCGGTGCCAGCGAGAAAGTGCCCACGCCGCGGAATTGCGGGTCGATGTCGGCAGCGATGCCAAGCTCGGATTCCTTCAGGCTGAAGCCACGGGTGTGGCCGTTGTTGTTTGGCGAAAGGGCGAAGCCGGTCGCAGGCAGCGCCGGGTCGCGCCGCAGGTTGCCGTAGGTGCCGGAGAGGATCAGCGCAATCTCCGGATTGAAGGCATTCGGGCGGCTGCGCGGGTGCTCTTCCCTTTGCTGCTGCTCCAGCTGGCGCACGCGCTCTTCCAGGGAGCGCGGGTCGGCATCGTCATGCGCGGCCGGCGTGTCTGCGGCGCAGGCATAAAGCGGAAAGAGCAACGACGCGCACAGTGCGGTACGTTTAAACATGGAATTCCTCCGAAAACTGGATGAGCTTGCCCGGTCGGGCAAGGTGTCAAATGTATTTCAGGGAAGCGGGGGCGGGCCGCGCGCGGCGGCGGCGTAAATGTCGGCGGAGCGGCAGGAGCCATCCTTTTGCAGCGCAACCGTGCCAGTGGCGGCAGCGCCGGGAAGGTGGAACGCGCTGACATGAAGCGCGCTGCCCATCTGGGCGTACTGCTCGCACTTGTCGCAGGCCGGGGAATCAGGGGCTTGGCCGTCCTGTTGCCGGGTTTGCTCGAACGCATGAGTGAGCGCGTGCGCGGCCCCTGCCTGCTGGGCAAACAGCAGGGCGAAGGCGAAAAACAG
>DATDDB010000013.1:0-6009 GCA_036524005.1 Gallionellaceae bacterium
CGCGATGAGCAATTGTTCGAGCATGAACCCCAGGCAATCCTGGAAAGTTTTCTGTTGCTTGAACAGCATCCCGAAATTGTGGGATTTTCGGCCGCCACCCAGCGTGCACTCTGGCGCACGCGACACCTGATAGACGCAAAATTCAGGAATGATGCGCACAATCGCGAACTGTTCATGTCCATCCTGCGCCAGCCGCAGGGATTGACCCATGTGCTGCGGCGCATGAACCAGCACGGCATACTGGGTGCATACCTGCCCGCCTTCGGCCGCATCGTCGGCCAGATGCAGCACGACCTGTTTCATGTGTACACCGTGGACCAGCATATCCTCATGGTGGTGCGCAACCTGCGCCGCTTCACCCTGGCCGAATTCGCGCACGAAAATCCGCTATGCAGCAAGCTGATCCAGGAATTTGCCCGCCCCGAGGTGCTGTATATCGCCGGGCTGTTCCACGACATCGCCAAGGGGCGCGGCGGCGACCATTCCCTGAAGGGGCGCATGGACGCGGCGCGATTCTGCAAAAAGCACGGCCTGAGCCGCGAAGACAGCGAGTTGGTGGTCTGGCTGGTCGAGCACCACCTTACGCTCTCCGCCACAGCCCAGAAACAAGACCTCTCGGACCAGGACGTGATCGCAGCCTTTGCCGAAAAAGTGAAGAACGACCGCTATCTTGTCGCCCTGTACTTGCTCACCGTGGCGGACATACGCGGCACCAGCCCAAACGTGTGGAATGCGTGGAAGGCCAAGCTGCTGGAAGAATTGTTCTGGGCCGCACGCCGCTACATGGCGGGCGGCAAGGTCGCAGACCAGGCTGGGGAGGTGCGCCGCCTCGCCGCAGAGCATCTGGCGCTGTATGCCATCAGCCCGGAAAGCTATAAATTGCTCTGGGCGCAACTCGACACGGAATACTTCCTGCGCCACGAACCCCACGAAATCGCCTGGCATGCCCGCCTGCTTGCGCACCGCGTCAACACCCCGGAGCCCATAGTCAAGGCGCGCCTGTCACGCATCGGGGAGGGAATACAGGTCATGGTGTACAGCCCGGACCGCCCTTACCTCTTTGCCCAAATCTGCGGTTTTTTCGAACGCCTCAGCTACAACATCATGGAAGCCAAAATCCACACCACCCAGCATGGCTATGCGCTGGACAGCTTCCTGGTGATGGCCGTGGGCGATGCCAAGACGCTATACCGCGATGTGATGAGCTATATCGAACACGAACTGGCGCAACGGCTGCTTTCCTCCGAAGCGCTTCCCCCTCCGCATGGCGGGCGCATCAGCCGCCAGCTCAAGCATTTTCCCATTGCGCCGGAAGCAACCATCGACCTGGACGGCAAAGGCCAATTCCTGCTCTCCATCGTGGCGGGCGACCGCCCCGGCCTTTTGGCGCGCATTGCACACGTGCTCGCGCGACACCAGATCAACCTGCACAGCGCCAAGATCAATACGTTGGGCGCGCGCGCCGAAGACAGTTTCTGGATTTCGGGTAAATCGCTGAAACAGCCCCAGGCTCTGGAGGCGCTGCGCGGGGAACTGTTGAAGCAGTTGGCCTGAAAGCCAGCTCAGCGGCTGGAATTCAATGCAGTTTGAACATGCTCCAGAAAGGCCCGTGTCTTGGCCGGCAAATAGCGCCGCGTCGGCATGACCGCCCAGGCCGGAATCGAAGGTAAGCACCAGTCCGGCAACACGCGCACCAGCCGGTTCAGCCGCACGTCAGGCTCCGCAAAACGCTCCGGCAGTGCCCCGACTCCTGCCCCATCCAGCAATAGCTGCTGTATCACCCCCGGCGCATTCAGCGTCAGCCTGCCGGGCGGAACCTGCTCCCACACCTCCTTGCCGCGCATCAGTTTCCAAGGCACTGGCGTGCCGCGTGCCGATAAGAGCCTGACGCAATCGTGCCGCACCAGGTCGTCAGGATCCCGCGGCGCCGCATGCACGGCAAGGTAAATCGGGCTGGCGTACAGACCGAAGCGCTGCTCGTCTATCTTGCGCGCCACCAGGGTAGCATCATTTGCCAGATCGCCCATGCGTATCACCAGGTCGAAATGCTCGCCGATCAAATCCACGCGGCGGGAAGTGAGGTCCAGGTCGAGCTGGATGTCGGGATATTTCTCCACAAAAGTGGCAATTGCCCTCGACAGCTGCTGCTGGGCGTAATCACCCGGCATGGAGACACGCAGCCGCCCGCGCGGCTGCCTCTCCTGGCTTCGGGCAAAATCGTTTGCCGCAGCCACCTCCTCGGCCACGCGCAGGCATTGCTCAAGAAACGCCTGCCCGAAGTCGGTGAGGCTCAGCCTGCGCGTGGTGCGCACCAGAAGCTGCTGCCCGAGCGCCGCCTCAAGCCTGGAAAGCCGACGCGACACAGTGGCCTTGGGCATGCCCAGGCTCTCGGCAGCCCTGACCAGACTGCCCTCCTCCGCTATGGCGGCAAACAACAGCAGGTCATCCGAAGCAATCTTTGATTGTTCCATTTGTGGAACAGTTTAATTCAATTTGAAGGTTTATCCAAGCATACAGAATCATTATCATTCCTCTCAAGAATTAACAACAGCAACCGTAGCGCAGAAAGGAAAGGTCATGAACCGGTTAGCACAAATCGAAAACGTGGAACGGACCCGCACAGTCGAGCAAATCGTCAAGGGCACGCCCACCAGTGATGGCGCGGGCGTCAAGCTGACGCGCGTCCTGGGGCAGCAGTTGCAGCGGCGGCTAGATCCCTTCCTGATGCTGGACGCATTCGGGAGCGACAACCCGGATGACTACATTGCCGGGTTTCCCGACCATCCCCATCGCGGTTTCGAGACCGTGACCTACATGCTGGCCGGACGCATGCGCCACCGCGACAGCGCAGGCCATGAAGGCCTGCTGCAAACCGGCGGCGTGCAATGGATGATGGCCGGGCAAGGCGTGATCCATTCCGAGATACCGGAACAACAGGATGGCGTGATGGAAGGCTTCCAGCTGTGGCTGAACCTGCCCTCGCGCAGCAAGATGACGCCCGCCTGGTACCGCGACATCCCGGGCGAGCGGATTCCGCAATACGCCACTGCGGATGGCGCGACAGTGCGCGTGATCGCCGGCAGCAGCAATGGCGTGGCAGGAGCCATGCAGCGCGAGGATACCGAACCGCTCTACCTGGATATTTCGCTTCCGGCCAATGGCAGCTTTGCGGCCCGAATCCCGGCATCGCACAATGCTTTCGCGTTCGTCTATCGCGGTTCGGCCAGGCTGGGCGGAAAACCGCTGGCTTCGGGCAGCATGGGCATCCTGTCGAATGACGCCGGTGCGGATGGTGTGCAAATCAGCTCGGAACAAGGCGCAAAACTGATACTGGTTGCGGGCAAGCCCATCAACGAGCCGATCGCGCAGTACGGGCCGTTCGTCATGAACACCCAGCAGGAGATTTTTCAGGCCATCAGCGACTTTCGCGAAGGACGCTTCGCCCAAGCGCAATGATGCCCGGAATGGCAACACCTCGTTAATTCAACCTGAAAGGAGCAAGAACCATGGAGACACTTAATCGCTTTGGCCCCCTGATCGGACGTTTGTTGATTGCCTTCATCTTCATATTTGCCGGGTACGGGAAAATCACCGGCTTTGAAGGGACGGTCGGCTATATCGCCAGCAAGTCCCTGCCGCTGCCGCAGCTTGCCGCCGTCGGCGCGATCATCATCGAACTGGGCGGCGGCTTGATGCTGGTTGCCGGCTGGAAGGCGCGCTGGGCTGCTGCTGCGCTGTTTGTTTTCACCCTGCTCGCCGCGCTGATTTTCCATAATTTCTGGTCGGCGCCTGCAGACCAGGTGCAAAACCAGATGATCCACTTCATGAAGAACATCTCCATGTTGGGTGGATTGCTGTATGTCGTCGTGCATGGCAGCGGTCCGCTGAGCATAGACAAGGGAAAATAGCAGGACGCGCGACAACCCTCTCCCGCCGAGGAGAGGGTTTCCCTTTTGGCAGGAGATTATTGGTTCAAGCCCCGAATGGGCTTCAAGAATTCAAACCAGAGTGCGCTGCACAAACCAGCCGCCAGACATAACGCCGCCTGACCGAACTCGATCGGCTCGAACTGGAATGCCGTTCGCAGGAAGGGAATCGTGATGGCGAGCACAAGAAAGCCGGATGCCCCGCCGATTATCCACCATAGTGCAGTGTTGCGTCTGCGCAGCATATGCATAATGGAATGCCGCCATGAACGGTTGGTCAGGATCAGGCCTAGGTTGCCGCTGACCAGCGTCAAAAATGCCATGGCGCGCGCCTGGCCATCCGCCATGCCTTCGTTGAGCGCGTAGCCCATTACAGCGAGCGCAGACAGTAACAAAATCAGGCTTTGCAGCAGGCTGAGCCAGAAGATTCGCGCGCTGAACAGCGGCTGACTGCGGTCGCGCGGCGGACGGCGCATGACATCGTCTTCAGCCGCTTCCGCCTCGAAGACTATGGAGCAGGCCGGGTTGATGATCATTTCCAGGAATACGATGTGCACCGGCGCAAAAACCGGCGGCCACCCCAGCAGCAACGGGATGAGCGCCAGGCCGGCAATGGGGATATGCACGGCGAAAATATAGGCCATGGCCTTGCGCAAGTTGTCAAAGATGCCGCGCCCAATGCGTACGGCGCGCACGATGGAGGCAAAATCGTCATCCAGCAGCACCAATGCGGCGGCTTCGCGCGCCACGTCCGTGCCGCGTTCGCCCATGGCAATGCCGATGTGCGCCGCCTTCAGCGCGGGGGCGTCGTTCACGCCGTCGCCCGTCATCGCCACCACTTCGCCATTCGCCTTGAGCGCATTCACCAGCCGCAATTTTTGCTCCGGCACCATGCGCGCAAAAATGTTGCTGTGGCGCACCCGCTCGCAAAGCATTGTTTCATCCATCCTGGCCAGTTCCGGGCCGGTAATGATGGCGCCGCTGCCTGCGTCGAGACCGGCCTCACGTGCAATGGCCTGTGCCGTTGCGGGGTAATCGCCGGTGATCATCACCACGCGGATACCCGCCGTGGCGCATTCCTCCAGTGCTGCCGCCACACCCGGGCGCACCGGGTCGGCCAGGCCAACCAGGCCGACAAACCTGAAATCGAAATCATGCTGGATGTCCGGCCATGTCTCGCCCTCATAATCTGCCCGCGCCACACCCAGCACACGCATGCCCTGCGCAGCCAGCGCATTGACCTGTTCCTCCAGCCTGCCCAACCGCTCCTGGTTCAGGTGGCACAAGTCTGCCACTGCCTCAGGCGAGCCCTTGGCCGCGACGACATATTCCTTGCGTCCGCGCGCGCGCCACACATGCGAGAGCGCGAGCAGATCCGGCGAGAGTGAATATTCGTGCGCCAGCTCCCAGTCGTGATGCAGATGTTCGGTATCTGCAAGATAACGCCGGCCGAGTTCGTGCAATGCCTTTTCCATCGGGTCGAAAGGCTCAACCTCGCTGGACAGGATGGCGAACTCCGCCAGCTCGTGAAAGGCCTCCGGCAACACGGCGGTGGCAGAAACATCGAGCGAAGCGCCGTTGACCACGAGCTGATGTACGGTCATGCGGTTGTGGGTGAGCGTGCCGGTCTTGTCCACGCACAGCACGGTGGCCGAGCCCAAGGCTTCCACGGTGGGGATGCGGCGCGTCAGCACCCTGTGCCGCGAGATGCGCCATGCGCCCATGGCGAGGAACACCGTCAGCACCACCGGATATTCTTCCGGTAGGATGGACATCGCAAGCGTAATGCCGGAGAGCAATCCGTGCAGCCAGTCGCCGCGCATCAGGCCGTATATTGCCACCAGCAGCAGGCTCAGCAGCACGCCGATGATGGCGATATTGCGCACCAGCCTGGCGATTTCCCTCTGCAGCGGCGTGGCATGATGGGTTTGTTGCTGCAAGGCACGGCCGATTTTGCCGATTTCAGTGTGCATGCCCGTCGCCAGGACGCGCGCCATGCCCCTCCCCCCCACCACCATCGAACCGGAAAAGACGCACGGAGTATCATCACCGCCGGGCGGCAGCATCTCCATCGCACTCGGCC
>DATDDB010000014.1:0-2572 GCA_036524005.1 Gallionellaceae bacterium
CATGGACTTGCGCTCAGCGCCCATGAATATCTTGTCCTTGGCCGATTCGAAATCGTCCATCTCGACGAAGCGCTTGTTGCGGCGCGCGGCGAACAGCGCGGCCTCGTTCACCAGGTTGGCGAGGTCGGCACCGGACATGCCGGGCGTACCGCGCGCGAGGATGTCGGCCTTCACGTCGGGCGCGACCGGAACCTTGCGCATGTGCACCATGAGAATCTGCTCGCGGCCGCGGATGTCGGGCAGCGGCACCACCACCTGGCGGTCGAAACGGCCCGGGCGCATCAGCGCCGGGTCTAGCACGTCGGGGCGGTTGGTGGCGGCGATCACGATCACGCCGCTGGTGCCCTCGAAACCGTCCATTTCAACGAGCAGAGCGTTCAGCGTCTGCTCGCGTTCGTCGTTGCCGCCGCCCAGGCCGGCGCCGCGCTGGCGGCCGACTGCGTCGATTTCATCGATGAACACGATGCAGGGAGACTGTTTCTTGGCCTGCTCGAACATGTCGCGCACGCGCGCGGCACCGACGCCGACGAACATTTCGACGAAGTCGGAGCCGGAAATCGAGAAGAACGGCACCTTGGCCTCGCCCGCAATGGCCTTGGCCAGCAGGGTCTTGCCGGTACCGGGGCTGCCCACCATCAGCACGCCGCGCGGAATGCGCCCGCCCAGGGACTGGAATTTGGAGGGATCGCGCAGGAAATCAACCAGCTCGGAGACTTCTTCCTTGGCCTCGTCGCACCCGGCCACATCGGCAAAGGTGATGCGCTCCTTGGAATCATCCAGCATGCGCGCACGCGACTTGCCGAAGGAGAACGCGCCGCCGCCCTTGCCGCCGCCCTGCATCTGGCGCATGACGTAGATCCAGACGCCGACCAGCAGGAGGATGGGCAGCGATTGGGCCAGGATGCCCAGCAGGATGGATTGCCCTTCTTCGGGCTTGGATTCGATGTCTACCTTGGCATCGAGCATGTCGCGCACCATCCACAGGTCGGTGGGCGCATAGCTTTCCAGGCGCTTGCCGTCATCGGTGGTGGCGCTCAGGTTGTGCCCGTCTATCGTGACCTTGGACACATGCCCAGCTTTGACCTCGGCCATGAATTGCGTATAGCTCATCTTGACCGGAGCTTGCCCGCCCTGCATCGTGTGGGTGCCGAGCTGGTTGACCACGGTCAGCACCACGACCAGCACAATCAGCCAAATACCGATGCTTTTTACGAAATTATTCAAATTTGTCTCCTACGGCATGGGCCAAACTGCCCCATGAGGTTCCATTAAACACTTAATTACGGCTTTACTCAAGCCTTTCCAGGCCCAAAAGATACTGCTCGCTGCTGCGGTCGCGCGAGGCACCGGGCTTGCGCACCACCACACGGGCAAAACGGCTGCGCATCAGCTTCAAAAAGTCCTCGAAACCCGTGCCCTGGAACACCTTGACCAGGAACGAACCGCCCGGCTCCAAGTGGTTAGACGCGAAATCCAGCGCCAGTTCCGCAAGATGCATGGCGCGCGCCTGGTCGGCCACGCTGATACCGCTGATATTGGGCGCCATGTCGGATATTACAAGGCTGACCGGCTTGCCCCCGAGGCGTGCTTCCAGCTCGGCCAACACCGCATCCTCGCGAAAATCGCCCTGGATAAATTCCACCCCCGCCAGGGGCTGCAAAGGCAGCAAATCCAGCGCGATCACGCGGCAACCCTTGCTTGCTGCCACCTGCGACCAGCCGCCGGGAGTGGCCCCCAGGTCCACCACCACCCGGCCGGGTTTGAGCAACTGGTCGCGCTCGGCGATTTCCAGCAGCTTGTAGGCGGCGCGCGAACGGTAGCCCTCCTTTTGTGCGCGCTGCACATAGGGGTCGTTCACGTGCTCCATCATCCACTGCTTGCTAGTCTTGCTCTTCTTCATCTCTTACAGCCTGATATTAGTATGCCTGATAGAATACGTCTTTGACCTGCCTCAAACTTAGTAAACAATGCTTACCCTTACCGTACTCCAGCGCCAGAACCTCAAGGCGCGCGCCCATGCGCTCAACCCTACCGTCATGATTGGTAATGCCGGGCTCACCCCGGCGGTGCTGGACGAGATCGAACGCACCCTGAAAAGCCACGACCTGATCAAGATCCGCGCCAGCGGGGAGCGCGAAGAGCGCGAGGCCATGATGCAGCAGATCTGCGAAACACTCCATGCCGCCCCGGTGCAGCACATCGGCAAGATCCTGGTGGTCTGGCGCCCGCTGGCAGAACAGCCGGAGAAAAAGCCCAACCGCAGGGGCGGCCGCAAGCCGCAGACCAAGAAACAATTAGGAAGTAAGTAGAACTTCCAGTCTGCCCGGCAGCAAACCAGCACCCCGGGGTCGAAGCGCAAAAAATTCAAAATTTCTAAGCCAGGCTAGGCGCGCGCAGGAAAATCGAAGCGACGCATATGTGGGTATATGCGAGCGAGATTATTCAAGCGCAACAACGCATGGCGACGAAATTTTGGATTTTTAGTTAAATATACTGAACGTCGACAACTTCGTATTCCCGCACACCACCAGGAGCTTGAACCTCCGCCACGTCGCCCGAGTATTTGCCGATC
>DATDDB010000015.1:0-15845 GCA_036524005.1 Gallionellaceae bacterium
CCTCAAATGCAAAAACCCGGAAAGCTTAGCGCTAAACCGGGTTTCCCACGCTTTAGCAGTATTTGTATCGCGCCCGCAAGCTGTTCCTCAAATCGGCGCAGGGTGTAAGGTATCACCCGTGAAGGAGGGCTGTCAACATCCAGCATTGCACGATTGCGGTAGATCGGGTTGTGCTTCGGCGGTGAAATGCAGAGTGAAGGATGATAAATGAGAAATAAAGTAATGACTTTAATCCCGGATTCCGCTACGCTGCTGAGGCTACGATTACCTCACTGGACCTAATTGGCAACAGGAAGAACGTAAATATGCGCTCAATGTTTCCAGGCCACTTCAGGCCGTCGGCGGACGACTTAAAATCTATGTGGTCAAACTGCATATTTGCGGTTGATGCCAACGTACTCCTAAACCTATACAGATACTCGCCTGAAACGAGGAGCGAACTCGAACGCGCACTCGCCTCGATTAAGGAGAGATTGTTTGTCCCCCATCAGGCGGCCAAGGAATTTCTCACGAACCGGATAAGCGTAACTGCCGAGCAGGCAAAAGAGTACACGAACGTGATAAATACCATAGACGACCTGCGCAACACGCTTTCAAACCGCAAGCGGCATCCTTTTCTTTCCGAAGAGGTCCTGCCGAAATTTACGGCAGACGCAGATCAATTGGTGGCGCAACTGAAATCGCAACAGGAAACCCTGCTGGACCGCCCAAACAATGACGAAATTCTTGTGTTCGTTGAATCAGTCTCTAAAGACCGCATAGGAAACCCATTTAACGATGCGGAGCTAAAAGAACTTGCAAAGGAAGGTGAAGCTCGTTACCAGAATGGCGTCCCGCCAGGTTACAAAGACGGGAAGAAGGAAGCAGGCGGCGACGTTTACAGAAAGTTTGGCGATCTCATAATTTGGAAACAACTGATCGCTCAGGCCAAGACCACAATGAAGCCCGTCATTTTTATTACCGATGACCAAAAGGATGATTGGTGGTTAAGGCACTCAGGCAAAACCTTGGGCCCGAGAACAGAATTACGGGAGGAGTTCATTTCGCTCGTGAAGCAGGATTTTTGGATGTACACGGTTGACAGGTTTCTGGAAGAAAACGCGCGCATAGAGAATACGACGGTAAACCAGGATGCGATTTCTGAAATCATCAACGTAAGCCACGATGCCCAAGTTGAACGGGCGGCGAGTGATGAAGCCGTCGCATTGGAACGTTCAAGAATACCCCCAGACAACGAACTTGAGTTACTCGGCAGCTTAAGCTCAAGGGAGATTGAAGTATTAGACCTATTGAGCCTAGGTTTCACTAATGCCGAAATTGCCGAGTTCCTGGATGTAGCCCAACCCACTATTAGATTTCATATTAACAACGTGCTGAGAAAGCTTCGTTTGAATAGCAGGGATGACCTCAAATACTGGCTCTCCCGATATTTTCGTGGGTAACTGGACGTGGTTTCGCAGGGTGCGCACCACGCGCCCTACCTCAGCCGTATAACCTTCTGCCGCGTATGCGCGCGCGGTGCGCGGCGCGCTGTTCGCTCTCGGTGAGGACGTGCTTCTTGCCTTCGAAGGGGTTCTTGCCTGCCTTGAACTCGATGCGCAGCGGGGTACCTTGCAGGTGGAAGGCCTCACAGAAGGTATGTTCCAGGTAACGCTTGTAGCTGTCCGGCACGTGTTCCAGCGCGCTGCCGTGGATGACGATGAGCGGGGGATTGCTGCCGCCCTGGTGGGCGTAGCGCATTTTGGGGCGGAAACGCCCGCGCGGAGGTTGCTGTTTTTCGACGGCGGCAATCAGCACGCGGGTGAGCTTGGGCGTGGGCAGTTTCGCCATCGCGGCGGCATAGGCTTCGTCCACCGATTTGAGCACGCCCGCGAGGCCGCTGCCTTTCAGCGCGGAGATGAAGTGCTGCTTGGCGAAGTTCAGGAAATACAGCTTGCGCTCGATTTCGCGCTTGGCGGTGTCGCGCCGGTAGTCGTCCAGCCCGTCCCATTTGTTCACGGCCAGCACCAGCGCGCGCCCGGCTTGCAGTACGAAGTCGGCGATGTGGGCGTCCTGTTCGGTGATCTGGTCGCGCGCATCCACCACCAGCACCACGACGTTGGCGTCTTCCACCGCTTGCAGGGTTTTGATCACGGAGAATTTTTCGATGGCTTCTTCCACCTTGCCGCGGCGGCGCACGCCGGCGGTATCGATGATGGTGTACTGGCGGCCAGCGCGCTCGAAATCGATGTAGATCGAGTCGCGCGTGGTGCCGGGCTGGTCGAACGCGATGACGCGCTCTTCGCCGAGGATGGCGTTGACCAGCGTGGATTTGCCTACGTTGGGGCGGCCCACGATGGCAATCTTGGGGTGATCCGCTTCCTCAACCGCGCCTTTTTCCGGCATGGGGAAGTCTTCCAGCGCGATGTCCACCACTTCATCTACATTGTCGCCGTGCGCGGAGGAGATGGGCAGCGGCTCGCCCAGTCCCAGCTCGAAAAATTCGGCGGTGACGCGTGCGCGCTGCATGCCCTCGGCCTTGTTCACCAGCAGGTGCACGGGGCGTCCGGTCTTGCGCAATTCGTTGGCGATGATCTGGTCCTGCGGAGTGACGCCCTGGCGGCCGTCCACCAGGAACAGCACGACGTCGGCCTCATCCACCGCCTGCCGCGTCTGCTTCGCCATCTCGTGCATGATGCCGTCCTTGGCGACCGGCTCCAGGCCTCCGGTGTCCACCACCAGGAAGGGCTTGTCGCCCACGCGTCCGCGCCCGTAGTGGCGGTCGCGTGTCAGCCCGGGCAGGTCGGCCACCAGGGCGTCGCGGCTGCGGGTGAGGCGATTGAACAGTGTGGATTTGCCGACGTTGGGGCGGCCGACCAGCACCAGGGTGGGGAGCATGATGTTATACCGTGATCAGTGCAGGGTGACGGAATACAAGCCGCCTTTGCGGGTTTGCGCCAGCAGCCCGCCATTCAATTCGATGGACGCCCCTTGAATAGGGCTGCCGTCAGTCCTGAAACGCGCAGCAATGCTGCCGTCTTCACGCCTGAGGGCATAGAGGTAGCCCTCCTTTTCGCCCACTATCAGGAAATCGCCCAGAACAACGGGGGCAGCGGTGTGTAGGGTGCCCAGTTGCGCATTTTTCCAAGCCGAACTGCCGGTGGACTTGCTCATGGCGAATACTTCGCCGCTTGCATTCACCGCATACAGATACTTGCCGGACAGCGTCAGCCCCTTGTCGCTGGAGAATTCATGGGCCCACAACTTGCCTCCCTGGGACACGTTGAAGCAGCCGACTTGCCCCTGGAAGGAGGCAGCGCACACCACTTCGTTATCTACCTGCGGCGCGCTGGTGATGTCGCTGATGCGCTCCAGTTCGGTGTTGCCGCGCGGTTCCGAAAGGGCGGCTTCCCATTTGAGGTTGCCGCTGGCAAGGTCAATCGCCGCCAGCTTGCCGCCGGCAAAACCGGCGAAAATCGTGCCATTGCGTATGGTTACTCCGGCGCTGCTGCGCACCACCAGGGCGGGCATGGCATGTTCGTATAGCCATTTGCGCTTGCCGTTTGCAATGTTGAGGCCAGCGATGCGTCCATCGCCGCTGCGCACCACCACGATCTCGCCTGCAACCTGTGGAGTTCCCAGCACTTCGCTGGAAACCTTGGCCTGCCAGCGCAACTTGCCACTTTCGTCATAGGCCACGACTTCGCCCTTTTCGCCGCCTGCCAGGATCAGCCCGTTGCCGGCACCCAGGCCGCCGGTGATGGTAATGCCGCTATCGACTCGCCACTGCGGTTCCCCGCTATCGGGCTTGAGCCGCAGTATCTTGCCCTTGGCGTTGGCGGCATACAGCGAGCCATTCAGCACGACAGGCCGCAATATGCTGTTGCCCATGTCACCGTAGTCATTCTTCATGCGCCAGCGCACCTGGCCGGGATGGACGATGGGATTGGTGGACTGGTCGGTGGAAAATCCTATATTGCCGATATTGCGGCGCCAGCGCAGCGTGAAGGCAGCGCTTGGCTTGAAGTTGGATGGATCCGGTGCGGCCTCGCTTTCCGTAGCGGCTTTTGCGGCAACGACGGGCTTTTCGGTTGTGGAGATCTTCAAGTCCGTCGAATCCTGGTCCGGCGTGGAGGAGCATCCAGCCAGCAGGATCAGCAGGGCAGGGGCTGCATGGCGAATTTTCACTTCGCGGCTCCGGGTGTATTGGCCGCTTGCGTATTGCCGCCGGCTGCATTTGCACCCGAGGCGATCGCTTCAGGTGCCACGCCTAAAGCATCCAGTTTTATCTGGAGGGTGGCGGAGTAATTTCCACGGGATGTGGCTTTTTCGAGTGCCTGTTTGTACGCGGCGCGTGCTTCATCCTTTTTCCCCTGTGCGCTAAAGACATCGCCTTTCAGGCCCAGGTACAGGCTGTCGAAGGAGTCGGGGTGTTCCGCATCCAGCAATTTCAACGCTTCATCGAATTTTTTCTCGTCCAGCCGCAGGCTCGCAAGCTGCAGGCGCGCAATGTCCTGCATGCTGTGCTCTGAGGCATGTTCAATCACCCATTGCAGCTGGCTGGCGGCTGATGCAGTGTTTTTTGCATCGATGTTGAACTGGGCGGCCAGCAATTGCGCGCGCACAGCATAAATTGTCTGGCCGTATTTGCTGACTACAATTGCGGCTGCGTCATCCACGCGCTTGGGATCGTTGCTTTCAGTCTGCTTGGCCACCTCTTGAAACAAGGCGAACGCTTCGGCGCGCTGCTTTCCCTGCCAGTATTTCCAGCCGAACATTGCGGCCACTACGGCCGCGATCAGCACCACTACCATGATGATGCGTGTGCCGTTTTCCTTCCACCAGGCCTTGAGCGCATCCACCTGTTCCTGTTCGTGCATATCCAGAGCTGCCATGCTATGTCCCCTAAGGTTGTGTCAATTCGTGTCTTTTACCAACTGGTGTATCTTTGGCGCCAGTTCAGTCAGCGTTACGCGCACTTGCTCGCCGCCGCGCAGCGGTTTCAGCGTCGCCTCGCGGGCGATTGCCTCATCGTCGCCGATGATGACGGCGCAGGCCGCATTGCTGCCATCCGCCTTTTTCATTTGCGACTTGAAGCTGCCGCCGCCGCAGTGCAGCAATACCTTCAGCCCGGAATCGCGCAGTTCCTCTGCCACCACATGGGCAATGGCATCGGCCTGTTCGCCCTGGTGCACGACATACACATCCAGTGGCGCAGGCGGGGTTTCCATGCCGTCTTCCTGCAGCAGCGCCAGCAGACGCTCGATGCCCATGGCAAAGCCGCAGGCAGGCTGAGGTTTGCCGCCGATTTGCTCGATCAGTCCGTCGAAGCGGCCGCCTGCGCAGATGGTGCCCTGCGCCCCCAGCCTCGTCGTGACCCACTCGAACACGGTGCGATTGTAGTAATCCAGCCCGCGCACCAGGCGCGGGTTGATTTCGTAAGCCACATTGTGGCGGCGCAGGATTTGCTGCACTGCCTCGAAATGCGCGAGCGCCTCCGCGTCCAGCTCGTCCATCAGCCGGGGCGCGCCCGCGATGAGTTCCTGCATCGCCGGGTTCTTGCTGTCCAGGATGCGCAGCGGGTTGCTGTGCAGCCGCCGCGTGGCATCGGCATCGAGCTGCTCCTTGTGGCGCTCGAAATACGCGATCAGCTTCTCGCGGTGGCGCTGGCGCGCCGCCGTATCGCCCAGCGTATTGATTTGCAGGCTCACGTCGCGTATGCCCAGTTTGCGCCACAGGCGCGCGCACATCAGGATCATCTCCGCATCGATGTCCGGCCCGGAAAAGCCCATGGCCTCCACACCGACCTGGTGAAACTGGCGGTAGCGCCCCTTCTGCGGGCGCTCATGGCGGAACATCGGCCCGCTGTACCACAGGCGTTGCGGCGCATTGTACAGCAGGTTGTGCTCCAGCACCGCGCGCACGCAGGAGGCCGTGCCCTCGGGGCGCAGGGTCAAATGGTCGCCATTGAGGCTGTCCTCGAAGCTGTACATCTCCTTCTCGACGATGTCGGTCACCTCGCCGATGGCACGCTTGAACAGTGCCGTCGGCTCCAGCAGCGGCATGCGGATATTGCGGTAGCCGTAGGACTCCAGCCACTCGCGCACGATGTTCTCGAACCACAGCCACAGTCCCGCCTCAGCCGGCAGGATGTCGTTCATGCCTTTTACAGCCTGCAGTGCCGGAGTGCTCATAGTTTGCGGTACTTTCTCGCCACGTAATCATCCACGATCTTCTGGAACTCCTGCGCGATGTTGTCGCCGCGCAGCGTGGTGACTTTTTCTCCGTCCACATACACTGGCGCGGCGGGGTTTTCGCCGGTGCCGGGCAGGCTGATGCCGATGTTGGCCAGCTTGCTCTCTCCGGGTCCATTGACGATGCAGCCCATCACGGCGACGTCCATTTCTTCCACGCCCGCATATTGCTCGCGCCATACCGGCATTTGCGCGCGCAGGTAATTCTGGATGCTCTGCGCCAGTTCCTGGAACACGGTGCTGGTGGTGCGCCCGCAGCCGGGGCAGGCGGTGACCATGGGCGCGAAGGAGCGCAGGCCCATGGTTTGCAGGATTTCCTGCGCCACCACCACTTCGCGTGTGCGGTCGCCGCCGGGCTCGGGCGTGAGCGATACGCGTATCGTGTCGCCGATGCCCTGTTGCAGCAGCACAGCAAGAGCTGCCGTAGAAGCAACAATTCCCTTGGAGCCCATGCCCGCCTCGGTTAGCCCAAGGTGCAGCGGATAGTCGCAGCGTCTGGCCAGTTCGCCGTACACGGCGATCAGGTCCTGTACCTCGCTCACCTTGCAGGACAGCACGATGCGGTCGTGCGCCAAACCCAGCTCCTCGGCACGCTTTGCACTGTCCAGCGCGGAGACGATCAGCGCCTCGCGCGTGACTTCGGCGACTTCCCGCGGTTGCGGCAATTTGGCGTTTTCGTCCATCAGGCGCACCACCAGGGCCTGGTCGAGGCTGCCCCAGTTCACGCCGATGCGCACCGGTTTGTCATATTGCTTTGCGACACCGATCATCATGGCAAACTGGTCTTCGCCCTTGCGGTTCTTGCCCACGTTGCCGGGGTTGATGCGGTACTTCGCCAGTGCCTTGGCGCACTCGGGGAATTCGGTGAGCAGGCGGTGGCCGTTGTAGTGGAAATCGCCGACCAGCGGCACCGCGCAGCCCAGCGCATCCAGCCGTGCGCGGATATGCGGCACGGCTGCTGCGGCTTCGTCTGTATTGACGGTGATGCGCACCAGTTCGGAACCGGCCTGCGCCAGTTCCTGCACCTGTTTCACCGTGCCGGTGATGTCGGCGGTGTCGGTGTTGGTCATGGACTGCACCACGATGGGCGCGTTGCCGCCGATGGCGATGCCGCCGACCATGACACGCCGTGTGGTGTGGCGCGCAATGTGGGTATGGCTCACGTATTACTCCAGTTTCAGGCGCGCCACTTCCTTGCCGGTTTGCGCGCCAAGGTCAAGGAGTTGATCCTTGTAATAAACGCGTACGCCCTGGGCATGGCCTATGGTCACTGTTAGCGGCGTCGGGCCGGATGCTTTCAGGCTGCTGCCGGTCTTGCCCAGCGTGGAGATCAGGACTTTGCCGTTTGCGTCGGTTACATCCACCCAGGAATCCTCATCGAACTCCAGGCGAACCAGTTGCGACGGGCCCAGCTTGTGCGGCGCGCTTGCCTTGTTTGGCGCCACGGAAGAGGCGGCAGAAACTGCGGAAGCGGCAGCCGCATGCGGTTGCGGGTGAGTGGCTGGATGCTGGGCCGGCTTGGTGGCCACCGGGGCGGATGCCGCCGGGTTTGCGGCAGCGATGCCGGTATTTCCCTGGGCCGGCTGCATTACTGCATTGCCCTGCGATGCCGGAGTGGTGGCAATTTCTCCGCCCGCTTGAGGCGTTGCAGAAGGTGTGTTTGCTCCGCTTTGGGCCGCCACCTCAGGTTTTGCGCCCGATGCAGGTTTGGGCACGGCGTTGCCCGCATCGTATTTCCAGGCCAGGATACCGATGACCACGGCCACCACCAGTGCGGCTGCCAGCCAGATCAGGTTCTGGTTGCGTGCACCGATGTCGCCGGGAAGCACATCTTCCCGAACATGTGCTGCGGGAGCCGTTTCGCGCGCAGGGGCGCCCGGCAAGGCTTCCAACAACGGCGTTTCGTCAATCAGCACCAATCGGGCATAGCTGCGGACAAAACCCCTGACAAATGCCATCTGCGGAAGCTGGGCGTAATTGTCCTCCTCCAGGGCAACAATCTGGCGGGGTGCAAACTTTAGCCTGATTGCGACTTCTTCCACGCTCATGCCCATGCGCTCGCGTGCCTCGCGCAATATCGCTCCCACGCGGGGTTGTGCTGTATTCTGTACTTGTTCCATGCCTTCTTGCTGCTCCATTATCGTATTTGTCCCAACATTGCCGATTCACGCGAATCGGGAAATTCTTTTCTCAAGCGGGCCGCATAGGCCGCTTCCGTGCTGCGGTAGTGGAGCTTGTGCTCGATGCGAACCGCCAGAAACAGGTTTTCCGCGCTGAGTTTGCCGCCAACCGCTTTTTCATAACGCATGAAATTGGACTTGGCCCTGGGGTAATCGCCGGCGGCATAGGCCAGGTCAGCCATTTCAAACAGCGTCACAGCCAAATTCGGCTGCAGAATCATCGCCCTTTGCAGATAAAGTTCGGCATCACTCAACTGCCCGATTTTCTTGGCGCAAATACCTGCATTGAGGTAGGCAGTCGCGGGCGTTCCATACAGCGGATCCTTGGTCGCCGTCAGCAGCTGCTGGATTCCTTCGCGCTCGCGCCCGTGCTGGCACAGGAACCAGCCGTAGTTGTTATGCGTCTCGGGATTCCCCGGTTCCAGGCTAAGGCTGCGCCGGAAATCCGATTCAGCTTCGTTGTCTTCAAGCAGCGCCATGTGTATCAGTGCGCGCACGTCGTATGCCGGCGCGTAGCGGGAATCGGCGCGTATGGCTTGTTCCAGCTGGCTCAGTGCCTCGCTGTAATTTTTGCGGCCATAATAATCGGCGGCCAGTTCAGTGCGCACCTTGGCCAGTGAGCGCGCACGCTCAGGATCCAGCGACGGCTTGCTGTCGGATACGCAGGCTGACAAACCCGACACGGCCATCAGTATCGCCAGGCTTTTCATGATTGCATGCCACTTCATCTGCGCACCCCCATTATTCGCTGCGTTCTTTTGGTCTTGTCCTGCACCTGTCCGGCAAGTTGCCCGCAGGCAGCGGCGATGTCGTCCCCGCGCACCTTGCGCGTGGTAGTCACGATGTCTGCCTCCATCAGCACGTCGCGGAAGCGCATGACTGCGCCCTGTGGGGAGCGCGCATAAGGCGCTTGCGGAAACGGGTTGAACGGAATCAGGTTGAATTTGCACGGCACATCGCGCACCAGCGCGATCAGTTCGCGCGCATGCTGTACGGAATCGTTCACGCCATCCAGCATGACATATTCGAAAGTGACGAAATCGCGCGGAGCCTTGTCCAGGTAGCGCTGGCAGGCGGCCATCAACTGGCGCAGAGGGTATTTCTGGTTGACGGGAACCAGCACGTCGCGCAAAGCATCATTCGGGGCGTGCAGTGATACTGCCAGCGCCACCGGGCATTCGTCGCGCAGGCGATCCATAGCCGGGACGATGCCGGAAGTGGACACCGTGACACGGCGGCGTGACAGGCCATAGGCATTGTCGTCCAGCATCAGCCGCAGCGCGCTTACCGTATTGTCGAAATTGAGCAGCGGTTCGCCCATGCCCATCATCACCACGTTGGTGACGGGCCAGTTGCCGTTGGCATCCCTGCCGACGGTGCGGTTGGCCCACCACAACTGGCCAATGATTTCTGCAGTGGAGAGGTTGCGATTGAAGCCCTGCTTGCCGGTGGAGCAGAACGCGCAGTCCAGCGCGCAACCGGCCTGGGTGGATACGCACAAGGTGGCCCGGTCCGGCTCGGGGATGAACACGGTTTCCACTGCATTCCCCGTGCCCACATCCAGCAGCCATTTGCGCGTGCCGTCTTCCGACAGCTCTTCGCGCATCACCGTGGGAGACGCAACGCACGCGGTCTCCTTGAGCTTGCCGCGCAGCGAGAGCGCCAGATCGCTCATCGCGTCGAAATCGTCCTCCCCGGACTTGTGCACCCAGCGCAGCACTTGGCGCGCGCGGAAGGGCTTTTCGCCCATCTCTGCAAACCAGGCGCTGAGCTGTTGCGCATCAAAATTGAGGAGGTTCTGGTTCATTAACGTGAATGAATGTTCTTCGGTGCGAAGAAATAGGCGATCTCGGTGGCCGCATTTTCCGGGGAATCCGAGCCGTGCACCGCGTTGGCGTCAATGCTGTCGGCGAAGTCGGCGCGGATGGTGCCCTTGTCGGCCTTCTTCGGGTCGGTGGCGCCCATCAGGTCGCGGTTTTTCTGCACGGCGTTCGGGCCTTCCAGCACCTGGATCATCACCGGGCCGGAAACCATGAAATTCACCAGGTCATTGAAGAACGGGCGCGAACGATGCACTTCATAAAAGCCCTCTGCCTCGGCGCGGGTGAGGAAGCGCATCTGCGCAGCCACGATTTTCAGGCCGGCTTTTTCGAAGCGGGTGTAAATCTGGCCGATAACATTCTTGGCGACTGCATCGGGTTTGATGATGGAAAGGGTGCGTTGAACAGCCATGCTGCTTTCTCCAAATATTAAAAATTATAGGGTTAAGAGGAAATTCAGCCCGTTATTTTAACAGGATTTGCGGCGACTGTCCCAAGCGCAATGCGGTAATTTCAGTCCCTTACCCACCTCGGGACCACGCCTGCTTCATCCGGAGCGGCGCGCCAGGCCGCTTCCACTCCGATTTCCGGAACCGCGATCAACGTTTCACCGCAGTAAAGCAGCGGCCAGCCCGCACGCTGCCAGGGCGGAATGCCTGAATCCTGGAACAGGTAGCGCAGGGAGCGCGTTGGGCGCGCGCCATCGGGACGGAGCGATTCCTCCCCGCGCCGCAGGCGCACGGTGACGGGTGCGGACGCGAGTTTTGCTGCGCTGGCGCCCTCGCCGCGGCAATGCACGAACCGCAATTCGCCGCCAGGCAGCAAGAGACGTTCCTCACCGCGCCATAAGACACTGAAACCAGGTGCGGGTTCATTTTGCCTGCTGCACACGTGCGCCCGGCCGCGGTAACGCCTGATTTCCCAGTCACCCCAGGCGACGCAGACTTGTGCATCCTCGCGCGCAGCGCTTAGCTGGCGCAACATTTCTTCCAGGCGCGGGTTTTCCGGCATCAGCGCGCCGCGCTGCAGCAAGAACCAGCGCAGCAGGTTCTTGGCCCGCGCCTTGTCCAGTTCGGACAGCCGCGTTACGTCCAGCGTGTTGCCGTCGAATGCCTGTTGCGCATCCAACTCGGCAAGGCTGTCCAGCAGGGCATCAGCCTCGGCAAAGTGACCGGCAGCCCGCGCCAGAGTGGTGCGGCACGCGGGGAAATGCTGTTCCAGCAGGGGAAATACACGGTGGCGCAGGAAATTGCGCGGATATCTTTCGTCGGTGTTGCTTTCATCTTCAACCCAGTCCAGCGCATGCCGGGCAGCATACTCTTCCAGTTCGATGCGGGAAGTGTCGAGCAATGGGCGCAGCAGCACCGGGCCACTGAGGGCTTCCCTGACGGGGGGCATCGCCGCCACGCCCTTCACCCCTGCGCCGCGCAGCAATTGCAGAAGCAAGGTTTCAGCCTGGTCGTCCTGGTGGTGGGCCAGCGCGATGAAATCCACGGGCTGGCGGAAGAGCGCTGCGTGGCGCAGTTCGCGCGCCGCCGCCTCGATGCCCTTGGCGCGCAAGGGGGCGATGTCCACGCGCTCGATTTGCAGCGGGATGGCGCGCAGTTCGCATAATTTTGCGCAAAATGCCGCCCAGGCATCCGCATTCGGGCTGATGCCATGGTGCACATGCAGTGCGGAGAGTTTCCAGGAGTGCAGGGGGGCGAGCGTGGCTAGCAGGTGCAGCAGCACGACGGAATCCACTCCGCCGCTCAAGCCGACCAGGATTGAACTGCCAGCCGGTACATGGGGTGCGAGCGCAGCGGCCACGCGCCCCGGCAAGGAACCTCTGATCAAGTCCCGCATGGCCGCGCACACGGCTTTGCGGGATGGGATACAAGGAAGGCGACGACGCGAATGGTCATTCCCTTCGCTAGGAGCCTGACGCCGTAGATCGCCCGCAAAGCCTGTGCCCATCCAGGTTGCCACAAAAACGGGCGATCGCTGCGTTGCGCTCCTTGGCATCGTAGAAGTGCTGCCGCCATGACACGGTGCGCGAAGCGGTGGGTGCGGGAATGGCGGCAGGCGGCTACTCCCGCAAACGGCTGGCTGCGCCAGTAACGTGTCATAGCCGCCACCTGCGTCGCACGCCTTGCCATCATCCCGTTTTTGCCAGCAACGCGGCTCATGGTGGACTTAATCAGAGGTTCCTACTTGATTTCGACTTCCTTGAATTTGCCATATGCCATCAGGCGGTTGAAGCGCTCTTGCAGCAACTCGTCGGTGCTTTTTCCCTGCACTTGCTTGAGCGACTCGCGCAACGCTTTTTGCACCGCCTGCATGGTGGCCGGGTAATCGCGATGTGCGCCGCCGAGCGGCTCGGAGATGATTTTGTCTATCAGCCCCAGTTTCTTCAGGCGTTCGGCAGTGATGCCCAGCGTTTCTGCCGCCACGGCAGCCTTGCCGGCATCCTTCCACAGGATGGATGCGCATCCCTCCGGTGAAATCACGGAGTAGGTGGCGTATTGCAGCATCAGGCATGAATCGCCCACGGCAATTGCCAGCGCGCCGCCGGAGCCACCCTCACCGATGATCGTGCAGATTAGCGGCACGCGCAGTTCGGCCATCTCGTACAAATTACGGCCGATGGCTTCCGACTGGCCGCGTTCTTCCGCGCCCACGCCCGGATAGGCGCCGGGGGTATCGACGAAGGTCAGCACCGGGATGTTGAATTTTTCCGCCAGGCGCATCAGGCGCAGGGCCTTGCGGTAGCCTTCCGGGCGCGGCATGCCGAAATTGCGGAACTGGCGCTCCTTGACGTCACGCCCTTTCTGGTGGCCGATCACCATCACGCTCTGTCCGTGGAAGCGCGCCAGGCCGCCCACAATGGCCGCATCGTCGGCAAAGGCGCGGTCACCGTGCAATTCCTCGAAATCGGTGAACAGGTGCTGGATGTAATCCAGTGTATAGGGGCGCTGGGGATGGCGTGATACCTGCGAAATCTGCCAGGGCGTGAGCTTGGCATAGATATCCTTGGTCAAGGCGCGGCTTTTCTCCTGCAGCTGGGAGATTTCCTGTGAAATGTCCAGTGCGGGGTCTTCTTGCACGTTGTGCAATTGTTCGATTTTGTTTTCGAGCTCGGCGACCGATTGCTCAAAATCCAGGAAGGTTACTTTCATAGTCCAAAGGCCGGTAATTTCCAGACCGCAATGATACAGGATAAACGGAGAAATAATAAATTCGGCTGATTCGACGGTGCAGACTCAAGTATGTCCTCACGGGTTATTCCTCTGGCCAAACGTCGTGGCAGGATTTTAGGATAAGATGTGCCGCTAAAACCCCATTTACTCATGCCAAGAAAATATTTCCGCAAACTGCTGCCCACTCCCGAAGCCATCATGCGTTACCGCTGGGGCCGCTTTCTTCTGGGCGGACGGTTGCACAACCCTGGGTTGTGGCACTTGCACCGCCGCTCCGTGGCGAGCGGCGTGGCGCTGGGGCTGTTTTGCGGCCTGATACCGGGGCCGTTGCAGATGATTTCCGCGGCGCTGATGGCTGTACTGTTCCGGGCCAACCTGCCGGTTGCCCTGTTCACCACGCTATACACCAATCCGTTTACCATCGTGCCGCTGTACGCCCTGGCCTACGAATACGGCGCCTTCATCCTGGGCCACCGCAAGGCAGGGCCGGTCAACTTCGAACTGCCGGAAATGAATTGGAGCAACTGGACGGAGGTGTTGCCGCATTGGTTTGCGGCGCTGGGCAAGCCGTTCGCACTGGGGCTGCCCATGCTGGCGCTCACCCTGGCCGTGCTGGGGTATATTACGGTCCGCGTCCTGTGGCGCATGATGGTGGTGTGGGAATGGCGAAAGCGCGCCGCCCGGCGGGGCGTGCAAAAGGAGAATAATGAGCAATAAAGCGCGGCAAACCGCCACTTTTGCGGGCGGCTGTTTCTGGTGTCTGGAAGCGGTATATGAGCAGGTGCGCGGTGTCGAGCGCGTGGTGTCCGGCTATACCGGAGGCAAGGCGCCCAATCCGGGTTACGAGGCGGTGTGCGCCGGGGATACCGGCCATGCCGAAGCGGTGCAAATCACTTTCGACCCGGCACAAGTCTCCTTTGAGGAACTGCTGGCCCTGTTTTTCAGCATGCACGACCCCACCACACTCAACCGCCAGGGGAACGATATCGGCACGCAGTACCGCTCGGCGATTTTTTATCACGGGGCAAGCCAGCGCCAGCAAGCCGAAAAAATGATAGCGGGACTGGAAGAAATGGGCATCTGGCCCGGCCGCATCGTCACCGAGCTGGTGGAGGCGCAAGCGTTCTACCCGGCGGAGGAATACCACCAGCATTTCTTTGCACGGCACCCGGAACAGGGGTATTGCCAGGTAATTATCGCTCCCAAGCTGGCCAAATTCCGCGAGCATTTCGGCAAGCTGGTGAAACCGTCCTGACCGGACATCGTTTCCGGCACCCAGGCAGTCGCCCAGCAGGGCGGGACACATTACAGCGGGGAAATGAACACGCTTTCGCGCAGTTTCCTCAGCTGATCGCGCAATTCGGCGGCGCGCTCGAACTCCAGGTTTTTCGCGGCCTGCAGCATTTCCTTCTCCAGCCGCGCGATTTCCTTAGAAACATCCTTTTCGCTCATGGCAAAGTATTTCGCCTGCGTCTGCGCTGCCTTGAGCTGCGCCCGCTCGGAATCCATGTCGTACTCGGTGTCGATGATGTCCTTGATGCGCTTGACCACGCCTTGCGGGGTGATGCCGTGTGCAGCATTGTATTCCTGCTGCTTGTGCCGCCTGCGCTCGGTTTCGTCCATGGCGCGGCGCATCGAGTCGGTGATCCTGTCGGCATAGAGGAGTGCGGTGCCGTGTATATGGCGCGCGGCACGGCCCATGGTCTGGATCAGCGAACGCTCTGAGCGCAGGAAGCCCTCCTTGTCGGCATCCAGTATCGCAACCAGCGATACTTCGGGGATGTCCAGTCCCTCGCGCAACAGGTTGATGCCCACCAGCACGTCGAAAACGCCCAGGCGCAGGTCGCGGATGATCTCGACGCGTTCCACGGTCTCCACGTCGGAGTGCAGGTAGCGCACCTTGATGCCGTGTTCGGCGAAATATTCGGTGAGCTGCTCGGCCATGCGCTTGGTGAGCGTGGTGACCAGTACGCGCTCGCCCGCCTTGATGCGCGTGTTTGCCTCGGACATCAGGTCGTCCACCTGGTGTGTGGCGGGACGCACCTCAACTATCGGGTCGATCAGCCCGGTGGGGCGCACCACCTGTTCCACCACCTGGCCGGCGTGTTCGGCCTCGTACGTGGCGGGCGTGGCGGAAATGAAAACGGCCTGGCGCATCACACGCTCGAATTCGTCGAAACGCAGCGGGCGGTTATCCAGCGCGGAGGGCAGGCGGAAGCCGTAGTTGACCAGGTTTTCCTTGCGCGCGCGGTCGCCCTTGTATACTTGGGCCATTTCTCAGGGTTGTGTTTCCAGCAAGCAACCCTGAGGAGTAGGTGACCTTTTATTCCAGATAAAGAGCATGCTTGTCTCCACCTTACTATAAAAGTGGTTAATCTTCCATGCTCAGTGTTTCTTTACTATAATGCAACCCACTAAATGTGCAGGTATCCA